>NZ_JBLVXX010000042.1:0-47474 GCF_048283985.1 Enterobacter cloacae complex sp. 6730903
AATAATTAAATAACAAATTATAGTGTCGCTCATCGTGAACCAGAATTAATAAACCGGAGCTGCACCATGTTAAAAAATGAAATGATCGACAAGCTCAATGCGCAAATGAATCTTGAGCTGTTTTCTTCCCTGCTTTATCAGCAAATGAGCGCCTGGTGCAGCTATCACAGCTTTGAAGGTGCGGCCGCCTTCCTGCGTCGTCATGCCCAGGAAGAGATGACGCACATGCAGCGTCTGTTTGATTACCTGACGGATACCGGCAGCCTGCCGCGCATTGATAACGTGGCATCGCCTTTTGCCGAATACGGCTCTCTTGATGAGTTGTTCCGCGCCACCTATGAGCATGAACAGCTGATCACCCAGAAAATTAATGAACTGGCTCATGCCGCCATGACCAGCCAGGATTATCCAACCTTTAATTTCCTTCAGTGGTATGTGGCTGAACAGCACGAAGAAGAGAAGCTGTTTAAATCCGTGCTGGATAAATTATCTCTGGCAGGTAAATCCGGTGAAGGTCTGTACTTCATTGATAAAGAGCTGTCGACGCTCGATACCCAGAATTAACAGAAAAGCGGTGCTGAGTTTTCAGCACCGCTTTATTTAATGACGGCAAATTTTACTTTCGTGAGTGGAAAATCCGTCTGCTGCCGGAATGAATTTTCCGCGCGCCGCCAGAAACGCCACCAGCTCCGCGGCTGTCATCTCTGAAGCTGAACAGGTATGGAAACGCGCCGCTTCGCCAAAGCGGGCATGTATCGCCTCTACCAGACTCTCCTCCGTATAGCGCTCACCTGACTCAATCATCATATTCAGCACGTCGTGTCCGTGAATTGACATGGTTACCTCTCGTAAATAAAAAGCAGACTAAACGCTCCCTCCACGGCACGCCTTGCGCTGGCGCAGGTTACGCCTTCCTTTTTTGTAAATTAATCATTACACCATATGTAACGGTGATTTGACGAGATGGGGCTTTTCCCTTACTCTGCGCCGCAGAATGAGTCGCGGTATGGAAGCGTTGTAGAGGAAAGCGTGAAGAACAGAACTCTGGGAAGTATTTTTATCGTCGCCGGGACGACAATTGGCGCAGGAATGTTGGCCATGCCGTTGGCGGCTGCGGGCGTCGGGTTTGGAGTCACCGTAGTGCTGCTGGGCGGTCTGTGGGCCCTGATGTGTTACACCGCGCTATTACTGCTTGAGGTTTATCAGCATGTCCCTCCCGATACCGGCTTAGGCTCCCTGGCTGCACGCTATCTTGGACGCTACGGGCAGTGGATCACCGGTTTCAGCATGATGTTTCTGATGTACGCCCTGACTGCCGCTTACATCAGCGGCGCCGGGGAGCTGATTGCGTCAAGTATCAATGACGGCTTCGGTGCGTCGCTTTCACCGGAAACGGGCGCCATTGTCTTTACGCTGATCGGTGGCGGCGTAGTTTGCGCGGGCACATCGCTGGTCGATCTGTTTAACCGTTTTTTGTTCAGCGCCAAAATTCTCTTCCTTGTTGTGATGCTGGTGCTGCTGGCACCGCATGTGCACAAGGTTAACCTGCTCTCCCTCCCGCTGGAGAAAGGTCTGGCGCTTTCGGCCATCCCGGTTATCTTTACCTCCTTCGGTTTTCACGGCAGCGTGCCGAGCATCGTGAGCTATATGAATGGTGATATTCGCAAGCTGCGCCGCGTCTTTGTTATCGGCAGCGCCATTCCGTTGGTTGCTTATTTGTTCTGGCAGCTAGTGACGCTGGGCAGTATTGGTTCCAATACCTTTATCGGCCTGATGGCAGAGCATTCTGGTCTGAATGGATTCCTGGTTGCCCTGCGTAACGTGGTGGCCTCTTCACACGTGGAGCTGGCGGTACATCTGTTTGCAGACCTGGCGCTGGCAACGTCCTTCCTCGGCGTGGCGCTTGGCCTGTTTGACTATATGGCGGATCTGTTCCAGCGTCGCAATACCGTTGCGGGACGCTTACAGACGGGGGCGATGACCTTCCTGCCGCCGCTGGCCTTCGCGCTCTTTTACCCGCGCGGGTTTGTGATGGCGCTGGGGTATGCTGGCGTGGCGTTATCGATTCTGGCCCTGCTGCTGCCTTCCCTGCTGGCGTGGAAGAGCCGCCAGCAACATCCGCAGCAGGGGTATCGCGTAGCGGGCGGTACGCCAATGCTGTGCGCGGTGTTTGGTTGTGGGGTGGTGATTATTCTGGTGCAGGTGCTGATTGCAGCGGGAATGCTGCCGGAAGTGGGATAACTTATTTATACAGGTCCTGAGGTACTGTTCCGTTCACCTTAAGATCTACAGAATATAATTTTTTCACAGCATGTGAACGGGATAAGGGGGCCGCCGCGGCCCCCTTATCAATCCCCGCGGCCCCGCGGAAAATCGGTGCTTCGCACTGCGCTCACCTCCCGACCATCTGCCTGCGGTCGGCTCAACTCGACATCCTGTCTCGATTCGCCTCTGGCCGCCATCCATGGCGTCCAGCCCTTGTCATCTGGTCTCCGGTTCGCCGATTTTAGCGGGGACTCAACACCCGTGCCCCATTCAGGCCACAGTAATTAATGATTTAATGCAGGCAGCAGCTTTTAAACTTCTTCCCACTCCCGCACGGGCACGGGTCGTTACGCCCCACCTTCGACCCGTTAACGATCGGCTTTTTCGCTTCCGGCTGCTGCGGGTTAGCCACCCAGTAGTTATACAAACGCAGCGCCGCAGGCTGAATGCTCTCGATGCTGGCCATGTACTCCTCTTCGGTCAGCGCATCCAGCTTCTCGCTGTTCTCTTCCGTCCCGTGGAGGGCAATCACCGCCAGGTCCGCTTCCAGCGCTTCCGGCAGGGATGACCAGTCCGTCAGCGCCACGCCGCGCATGTAGCCATAGCACCACTCTTCCACCACGGTATAGCTCTGACCGTCAACGTCGTTATAGCCAAACAGCGGTTCAAACTGATCCGGGTATTCGCTCAAACGCTCGGCAATATCGTTCATGTGCTTAAAGCAGAGATCGATAAAACGGTTCATCTCACGATCGTTTTTCCAGCGCGGAATATATTTCTCACCACCCCAGACCGTCACCAGCCAGGTGTCGGGCTCCACCACAACGGGACCGGAAAGTACTGCGGTAAGCATGCCGTCCAGTTCGGACACGTCAATCACGGATGCATCGTCGTGACCGTAAGAGATTAATGTCTCTTCCAGCCACGCCATCTCGCTTTCATTTAATGGGCCTTCAGCCATTGCTGATACTCCTGATAAAAAAAACGATCCTGACATATATCGCCGCGCGTGCCTATCTGAAGTTTAGGTCTTTATTGCTGCAAAAACGTGCAAATCGTGACCGTTGCACAACTTATGGGCTTTGTTGTTAAGGAGATGTGATCTCCGCTGTAAATTCATCTCATCCCGCAAAGGCGCATAAAACGGCGCTCTATACTCAACGTGTTGTGACCCGGTCAAGGGATTAACCATTCTGGCAACCTTTTTGCTTAATGTTCTGCGCGCTTCGCGGTGCGTGGGATCCTCGCCGTATTAAGCATGAGATTGCTTCTAAAGTGCATTTTGTTCTCGCTCTTGTTTTTGGATTTACGATGCCATCAGGCGTTCGGGTTTATACCTGGTGCAAAAACCTCTTTGCTAAGGAACATAATAATGTCGCTGAAATTTACCAAAACTCCCCTCTCCCTGGTGCTGGCCGGTTGTCTGGTGACGGCCTTTTCCGCGCAGGCCGATATCGTCATCGGCGTGGCCGGGCCGTTCACAGGCCCGAACGCAACCTACGGCGATCAATACTGGCATGGCGCTACGCAGGCGGCGGAAGACATTAACGCCGCCGGTGGGATCAACGGTGAGAAAATCAAACTGGTTCAGGGCGACGACGCCTGCGAGCCCAAACAGGCCGTCGCCGTTGCCAACCGCTTAGTCGATCAGGATAAGGTGAAAGCGGTCGTCGGCCACTTCTGCTCCTCGTCGACCATGCCCGCCTCCGAGGTCTACAGCGATGCCGGGATCCTCTCCATCACCCCCGGCTCAACGAACCCGCTGATTACCGAACGTGGCATGAGCGATATATTTCGCATGTGCGGACGTGACGACCAGCAGGGCCAGGTCGCCAGCGATTTCATTCTTGATAAGCTGAAAGCCAAACGGGTGGTCATCATCCACGATAAAGACACCTACGGTCAGGGGCTGGCGGACGCCACTAAGGCGGCGCTGGCGAAACGCGGCGTGAAGGAGGTGATGTACGAAGGGTTATCCCGCGGGGAGAAAGACTTTAACGCGCTGGTGACCAAAATCGGCGCACAAAAACCGGACGTGGTGTTCTTCGGGGGCTGTCACCCGGAAGCAGGCCCGCTGGTTCGCCAGATGCGTGAACAGGGCGTGCAGGCGAAGTTCTTCTCGGGAGACTGTATCGTCAATGAAGAGATGGTCACCGCCGCCGGTGGGGCGCAGTACACCAACGGTATTTACATGACCTTCGGTAAAGATCCGCGCCAGATCCCGGACGGAAAAGCCGTCATCGAGAAATTCCGCGCCGGTAAATTTGAACCCGAGGGATACACCCTCTACGCCTACGCGTCTGTGCAGGCTATCGCGACGGCATTTAAGGCCACAAAAGGGACGGATTCCGCAAAAGCCAGCGAGTGGCTGAAGGCCAACCCTGTCGACACGGTGATGGGTAAAAAAGCCTGGGACAGCAAAGGTGACCTCAAAGTCTCTGACTACGTGGTCTACCAGTGGGATGACAAAGGCAAATATAAAGAAGTGCCATAACGGGACGGAATCTGCTCAGCGCCGGCAGGTCTGACTGTCGGCGTAACCCTTTATTCAGGTGCGCGACCATGAGTACATTCTTCCTGCAACAATTAATTAATGGCTTAACGCTGGGTTCGGTCTACGGTCTTATCGCCATCGGCTACACCATGGTGTACGGCATCATCGGCATGATCAATTTCGCCCACGGCGAAGTGTATATGATCTCCGCCTATCTCTCGGCCATTGGTCTGGCTCTGCTGGCGTTTTTTGGACTCCACTCCTTTCCGCTGCTGATCCTGGGGACGCTGGTTTTCACCATCGTGGTCACCGGGGTTTACGGCTGGACGATTGAACGCATCGCCTATAAGCCGCTACGCAACTCGACGCGTCTGGCGCCGCTGATTTCGGCCATCGGGATGTCGTTGATACTGCAAAACTACGTCCAGCTCAGTCAGGGTCCGCGTCAGCAGGGCGTCCCGACCATGCTGGATGGCGTGCTGCGTTTTCACCTCGGCGAAGGGTTTGTCCAGATAACCTATACCAAAGTCTTTATTCTCATCGCCTCGTTCGCGGGCATGCTGGTGCTGACCTGGATTATCAACCGTACCCGCTTAGGACGCATGTGCCGTGCTGTGCAGCAGGATCGTAAGATGGCCTCCATTCTGGGTATCAATACCGACAGAATTATTTCGCTGGTGTTTGTTATCGGCGCAGCGATGGCCGGGCTGGCGGGCGTGCTGATCACCATGAATTACGGCACCTTTGATTTTTACGTCGGGTTCGTTATCGGCATTAAGGCCTTTACGGCGGCGGTGCTGGGCGGCATCGGCTCTCTGCCCGGCGCGATGCTTGGCGGGCTGATTCTGGGCGTCGCAGAAGCGCAATTCTCCGGGATGGTGAACTCGGATTATAAAGACGTGTTCTCGTTTGGATTGCTGGTCTTAATTCTGATCTTCCGTCCTCAGGGGCTGCTGGGCCGCCCTGTCGTGGCTAAAGTGTAAGGAACAACGCGATGACCTCTGACGGTTTTTCCCTGAAGCGCTGCATTCTGGACTCGATTTTTTCCGGAATGATCGCCCTGATTATTTTCGGCCCGATTGCGGGCGTGATACTGGATGGTTACAGCTTTACCTTTGACGGCCAGCGGCTGGCGTGGATTGTAGGCACGGTGATGATGGGACGCTTTTTACTGAGCGCCTTTTCAGCTACGGCGGCCGGAAGACGTTTACAGGCGCGGTTTGAATCCGACAATGCGGGCGTGTATGTCCGGCCACCGGCGTATAAAAGCCGCATGCGCTGGATCATTCCGCTGATTGTCACGCTGGCGATCTGCTTCCCGTTTGTGGCCACTAAATACGTTCTGACGGTTGCCATTCTCGGACTGATCTACGTCCTGCTCGGTCTTGGGCTGAACATTGTTGTTGGCCTGGCAGGGCTGCTGGATCTGGGTTATGTCGCCTTCTATGCCATCGGCGCTTACGGGCTGGCGCTCGGGTATCAGTATCTGGGGCTTGGGTTCTGGAGCATGCTGCCGCTGGCGGCGCTAATGGCCGCGGGCGCGGGCGCCCTGCTCGGCTTTCCGGTGCTGCGCATGCACGGGGATTATCTCGCCATCGTCACGCTTGGGTTTGGCGAGATCATCCGCCTGGTGCTGAACAACTGGCTCACCTTCACCGGCGGGCCTAACGGCGTTTCAGCCCCTGCCCCGACCTTTTTTGGCCTGGAGTTTGGCCGACGCGCCAAAGAAGGCGGCGTCCCCTTCCACGAGTTCTTCGGCCTGACCTATAACCCCAACATGAAGTTTATTTTCATCTATGCGGTACTTTTCCTGGTGGTGATGCTGGTGCTGTACATTAAACACCGGCTGACCCGAATGCCCATTGGACGGGCGTGGGAAGCGCTCCGTGAGGATGAGATTGCCTGTCGTTCCATTGGGCTGAATCACGTTCTGGTCAAACTCTCGGCCTTCACCCTGGGCGCATCGACGGCAGGTATCGCCGGGGTGTTTTTTGCCACCTACCAGGGGTTTGTTAACCCGACCTCTTTCACCTTTTTTGAATCGGCCCTGATCCTCGCCATTGTGGTCCTGGGCGGGATGGGCTCCACCGTCGGCGTCGTACTGGCCGCCTTTGTGCTGACCGTCACGCCGGAACTGCTGCGCAGCTTTGCGGAATACCGGGTGCTGCTGTTTGGCATGCTGATGGTGGTGATGATGATCTGGCGTCCTCGCGGTCTGATCCGCATCAACCGCAGCGGATTTGCCGTGCGTAAAGGAGTGGCGCCATGAACGCAACGATTTTACGTGTAGAACATCTGATGATGCACTTCGGCGGGATCAAGGCCTTAAACGACGTCAATCTTGAGGTGCAGCGCGGCTCCATTACCGCACTCATTGGGCCTAACGGCGCGGGAAAAACGACCGTCTTTAACTGCCTCACCGGTTTCTACCGGGCCTCCGGCGGCAACATTCTGTTCAATGCACGAAATAAAACCACCAATGTCATTCAGGTGCTCGGCCAGAAATTTCAGCCGGGCGACTGGCTTAACCCGGCGCAGCTTGGTCAACGCCTGTTCTATAAGATGTTTGGCGGCACGCATCTGGTGAACCGCGCGGGTCTTGCGCGCACGTTTCAGAACATCCGCCTGTTCCGCGAAATGTCCGTTGTGGAAAACCTGCTGGTGGCACAGCACATGCGCGTCAACCGCAATCTGCTGGCGGGGGTGCTGAACACCCCTGCGTATCGTCGGGCAGAAAACGATGCGCTGGACAGGGCGTTTTACTGGCTGGAGGTGGTGGATCTGGTGGAATGCGCGAACCGTCTGGCCGGGGAAATGTCCTATGGTCAGCAACGACGCCTCGAAATCGCCCGCGCCATGTGTACCGGCCCGGAGATGATTTGTCTCGATGAACCTGCTGCCGGCCTGAACCCGGTGGAGACGCACAAGCTGAGTGAGATCATCCGGTTCCTGCGCGACCACCATGACATCACGGTTTTGCTGATCGAGCATGATATGGGGATGGTAATGGGCATTTCAGATGACATCATTGTGCTCGATCACGGCGATGTGATTGCCAGAGGTAAACCGGCTGAGATCCAGCACAATGAAAAAGTGATTGCCGCGTATCTGGGCACCGACGAAAGTGAGGTAAACCTGTGAGCGAACCGATGCTTCAGTTTCAGGATGTGGATGTTTTCTACGGGGTGATCCAGGCGTTGAAGCAGGTTTCGCTTGAGGTTAATAAAGGGGAAACCGTAGCCCTGATTGGCGCTAACGGCGCGGGGAAGTCAACATTACTGATGTCTGTCTTTGGTCAGCCCCGGATCCGCAACGGGCAGATCCTCTTCTGCGGCGAGGATATCAGCCAGAAATCTACCCACTATGTTGCCACCGGCGGCATCGCGCAGGCACCTGAGGGACGACGCATTTTCCCGGATATGTCTGTAGAAGAGAACCTGCTGATGGGGACAATCCCCGTCGGCAATCAGCATGCAGCGGAAGATATGCAAAGCATGTTCGACCTCTTCCCTCGCCTCAAGGAGCGACGTAACCAGCGGGCGATGACGCTTTCCGGCGGTGAACAGCAGATGCTGGCTATCGCCCGCGCGCTGATGAGCCGTCCTAAACTTCTGCTGCTGGATGAACCCAGCCTCGGCCTCGCGCCAATCGTGGTTAAACAGATCTTCCAGACGCTGCGCGAGCTGGCCCGTAACGGAATGACAATTTTTCTGGTCGAGCAGAATGCGCACCACGCGCTGAAGTTGTCCGACCACGGTTATGTGATGGTTAACGGCCAGATTCGGTTAAGCGGCAGCGGCGAGGCGTTGCTGAAGGATCCGGAGGTGAGGAAGGCGTACCTGGGTGGCGTGTGAAACGAAAAGGCCATAGTGAGAAAAACTCACAGTGATTGCCATTATTAATCGTTTTTCTGATGCGACCGTATTCAAATATCATCCTCACGACCCGCCTTTGCGCGGGCCGAGAAACGTTCAGCCGCAAACTGAATAATAATGATAAGAGGATCCGGGGCAAACATGACACTTGATGCGTTATATCAGTTAATGAAAACTGTATTACCACCTGACAGCGATTCAGCCAATGATTTACAGGATTTTATGGCCATGCTTATGGCGACGAAACATCACTCAGAGGCTCTGTCACCGTTTTCGCAGCGCGTGTACATGCTGTCCGTTGCCCATCGCGACCCTAAGCAAGCGGCTGCGCTGATTTCAGCCTGTCATCCTGAAGCAGGAAAGCCCCTTCCTCTGCTCGACTTTTCCGGCTGGCCGCACGTGCGTTACGCCACGTCGGGTGAATTTCAGACGCCCGAGTCCGAGGCATATTTTCACAAGATTACGTCTGCCGCCACGATATTACGCGCGGCAATCATCGAGGCTGAGCAGCAAAAAAATACCCCTGCTTTTTATATTCTGGATAAGGTGCTCAGCCTGAACAGCGCTTTACCAGAACGCTATAAAAAGATGGCAAACATCTCTTACTCATAACGGTATTAATACACCCGGCTTTCATCGTATTCCAGATAAAGAATATCCAGAGCCGGAACGACCGGGGTATGGTTTTGCAGCCAGGCCAGAAGATGCTGAATGCTCTCTCTTTTGAGTGAATTTTTTGGCCAGACGAGGTAGTAGCCATCCCCCGTCGCGATAGCTTCCCTGAAAGGCAGGCCCAGCAGGCCACTTTTCAGGGCATCAAGCGTGAGATGCAGGTCGGCGATAGCGATGCCGTGCCCGTTCATCGCGGCAATACTCCCCTGTTCAAGGGTGTCAAACACCATACCGCTGCTCATATCGAGCCCCGGGAACAATCCTGTTCTTCGCAGCCAGCGTCGCCAGTCCCGTCTGTCCGGTGAAGGATGTATCAGATCGCATTGCGGAAGCCGCTGCCGTGCCGGTTCGATAAGTGATGGGGTACAAACCGGGATAAGCCATTCATGAAAAAGCAGCTGGCTTTCCGTTGTGTCACCAAAACGCCCATTGCCGAGAAGAATGGCGCAGTCGTAGGGCTCAAGATTGAAATCAACGGTGTCAATGTCCATCCAGACGCTGGCAATCTCAACCTGTGGTTTTGCATGGTTGTTGCGAAAAGATCGCAGCACGTCGAGAAGCCATCTCATGGTCAGGGTGCTGGGCGCTTTTAACCGCAGCAGGTGGTTTTCACTGCGAAATACCCGGCAGGCCCATTCAATGCTCGTGAAGCTTTCGTTCAGCTGCCCGGCAAGCACTCGCCCGGCTTCAGTGACCTCCACGCGAGGACCTTGCCTTTTGAAAAGCTCGCAGTCGAACCACAGTTCAAGGGTACGAACATGTCTGCTGACTGCGCCCGGTGTAATATTGAGCGTTTCAGCGGCTTTACTGAAGGAGTTCAACCGCGCAGCAACTTCAAACGCACGCAGTGCATACAATGGCGGTAAAGACATAGCGTCCCTTAAATGAGGTGATGGCATGGGGAATCAGGATCGCAAACCTGCAAATCTTCACACTGCAAATCGCGCCCGCTACACGATAGCATAATGGGTATCTGTTTAATTCCGTTGAAAAGGATCGTTGTTTTATTACGTGAGGGTCAGAAATGAAGGTTGTTGATTAGCAGAATGTCAGGCACAAAAAAACCACCTTTCGGTGGTTTCACGACACTGCTTATTGCTTTGATTATTCTGCTTTTTCCCATGGTAGCCGGAGTGGGACTTGAACCCACACAGCGCGAACGCCGAGGGATTTTAAATCCCTTGTGTCTACCGATTCCACCATCCGGCCAGGGAAGAAAGTGGAGGCGCGTTCCGGAGTCGAACCGGACTAGACGGATTTGCAATCCGCTACATAACCGCTTTGCTAACGCGCCTTAAATCTGTTGTCTTTCGACCTGCACCCGCAAACTGCCGATGCACTAATCTGGAGCGGGAAACGAGACTCGAACTCGCGACCCCGACCTTGGCAAGGTCGTGCTCTACCAACTGAGCTATTCCCGCATGTCATCAAGTAACTATTTAACCACTTCCTAACCACTTGATTTCATTGTCGTCCGGCTAACTGTGCCGCCGTTCGATGCGTTGCATTCTACTGATATGACGTTATGAGTCAACGTTATTTTTTGCATCTCAGGATCGTTTGCTGAAAATTAAGCCGAAACGATCACTGTTCAAGCAAATCACCACGCGCAGCGTTCAAATATTGCAGCATTGACCACAGCGTCAGCACCGCCGCAACCCACAGCAGACCAATGCCAGCCCACTCTACCCAGGCATTGGGACGCCACAGCATCCATACCAGCGCCGCCATCTGTGCGGTGGTTTTAACTTTACCGATCCAGGACACCGCCACGCTGCTGCGTTTACCCAGCTCCGCCATCCACTCGCGCAGGGCAGAGATAATAATCTCACGGCCAATCATGGTTGCGGCAGGCAGCGTCACCCACCAGGTATGATAATGTTCCGCCACCAGCACCATCGCGATTGCCACCATCACCTTATCGGCAACCGGATCGAGGAACGCGCCAAAGCGGGTACTCTGGTTCCAGCGACGCGCCAGATAACCGTCAAACCAGTCCGTCACGGCAGCGATCAGGAAAATAAGCGCACAGGCAAAAGGCGCCCAGACGACCGGCAGGTAAAATGCCAGGACGAAGAACGGAATGAGCACAACGCGAAAGAGAGTGAGCAACGTAGGGATATTAAATCGCATGATGACGGTAACTGTCTGTTGTCAGTAAAATTTAGCTCTATGTTGCTACAGAGCCCTCAATGTTTCAACGAGTAGTAGATCTTTTCTGCCAGCCCTTGCGAAATACCCGGCACTTTTGCAATTTCTTCCATACTGGCGTTGAGTAATCCTTGCAATCCGCCCATATACTTCAACAGCATCTGGCGACGTTTTGGCCCGACGCCTTCAATCGTCTCAAGGGTACTGGTATTTTTCACTTTCGCCCGTTTTTTACGGTGCCCACTGATGGCATGATCGTGCGACTCATCGCGGATATGCTGGATCACATGCAGCGCAGGGGAATCCGGCGGCAGGCTAAAGCCCTCGCCTTCCGGCTCAAAGAACAGCGTTTCCAGGCCAGCCTTACGGTCTGCCCCTTTCGCTACCCCCAGCAGCAGCGGATGATTCTTATCCCACTCCACGTCGAGCGATTCAAATACCGCCTTCGCCTGCCCCAACTGCCCTTTCCCGCCGTCGATAAGGATAACGTCCGGGATTTTGCTCTCTTCAATCGCTTTACCATAGCGACGGCGCAGCACCTGGTTCATGGCGGCATAATCGTCACCAGGCGTAATGCCGGTGATGTTATAGCGACGATACTCTGCCCGCAGCGGACCGTTGGCATCAAAGACCACACACGACGCCACGGTCTGCTCACCCATCGTATGGCTGATGTCGAAGCATTCCATGCGTTTCACTTCCGGCAGCTTAAGCAGCGTAGCAAGCGCGGTTAAACGCTGGCTCACAGTCGACTGCTGGGACAGTTTAGTGGTCAGCGCCGTGGCGGCATTGGTTCGCGCCAGCTTCAGATAACGCGCGCGATCGCCGCGCGGTTTCGTCTGAACATTCACCCGGCGGCCTGCCAGCTCTGAAAGCGACTCCGCCAGCAGGGTTTTATCATCGAGCGTGAAGTCGAGCAGGATCTCCGAGGGCAGCGTACGCATCTGGCTGCCCTGCAAATAAAACTGGCCGACAAAGGTCTCCACCACTTCACCCAGCTCAGTGCCGCCAGGCACTTTCGGGAAGTAGCTGCGGCTGCCGAGCACTTTGCCCTGACGAATAAACAGCACATGAACGCAGGCCAGACCGGCGTCAAAGGCTACGCCGATAACATCGAGGTCGTCGCCCGTATTGGAAACAAACTGCTTCTCGGTCACCCTGCGCACCGCCTGGATCTGGTCGCGGATGCGTGCGGCCTCCTCAAATTCCAGCGCCGCGCTGGCTTTTTCCATACGGGCAATCAGTTGCGTCAGCACCTGATCGTCTTTCCCGGCTAAAAACAGGCGGACATATTCCACCTGCTGCGCGTACTCTTCTTCGCTCACCAGCCCTTCTACGCACGGCCCCAGGCAGCGGCCAATCTGATATTGCAGGCATGGCCGCGAACGGTTGCGATAAACACTGTTTTCGCACTGGCGAACGGGAAAGATTTTTTGCAAAAGCGCCAGCGTTTCCCGCACGGCATAACCGTTCGGGAAGGGGCCGAAATATTCACCTTTCGCATGCTTAGCGCCACGATGCATCGCCAGCCGCGGGTGCGTGTCGCCGCTCAGAAAGATAAACGGATAGGACTTGTCATCGCGCAGCAGAACGTTGTAGCGCGGCTGATACAACTTAATGTAGTTGTGCTCAAGGAGCAGCGCTTCCGTTTCCGTATGCGTTACGGTGACATCAATGTTGTGTATAAGTGCGACCAGCGCTTCGGTTTTACGGGAGGCAAGGTTGCTGCGGAAATAGCTGGAAAGGCGTTTCTTCAGATCTTTCGCCTTACCGACATAGATAACCGTACCGCCAGCATCGTACATACGGTAGACGCCTGGCTGGCTGGTGACGGTTTTCAGAAATGCTTTTGAATCGAACGCTTCACTCACTGACTTATTAACGACTCCGCATTGCACAAACCATGGCGAATGGCCAGATGAGTCAGTTCGACATCACCGTGAATGTTCAGTTTACTGAACATTCGATAGCGATAGCTGTTGACCGTTTTCGGGCTGAGGTTCAGCTGCTCTGAAATCTCATTCACCTTCTGACCTTTAGTGATCATCAGCATAATCTGCAATTCGCGCTCAGACAAACTGGCAAACGGAGATTCCGTTTTTTCCGGTTCAATCTGACTCAGAGCCATCTGTTGAGCAATATCAGAAGCGATGTAGCGCTGCCCGGCGTGTACGGTGCGGATCGCATTGACAACTTCCTGCGGCGCGGCGCCTTTACTGAGATACCCGGCAGCACCCGCCTGCATAACCCTGGCAGGCAGCGGATTTTCGGTATGGACGGTCAGCATGATAACTTTGGTATCAACGAACATGCGCGCGATTTTGCGCGTGGCTTCAAGCCCGCCAATACCGGGCATGTTCATATCCATCAGCACCACGTCTGCGGAGTTAGCGCGACACCATTTGACGGCATCTTCGCCACAGCACGCCTCGCCGGCAACTTTAATACCCTTTATATCTTCAAGAATGCGTCGTATCCCTGCGCGCACCAGTTCGTGGTCATCAACAAGAAGGACGTTGATCAAAGGAAATGTCTCCAGAATAGGGATAACGCTACTGACTGCTAATTGGGTTTATATTAACGGTTTTCCATGCAAGATTAAAACGCTAAAAAATCGTCTATACGATTCTGGTCTCGTTTTTGGAAATTAGGCTGTACAGCAAGTGGAAAGAAAACCCTTGTCCGCTGGGCTTTTACCGCTATTTTTTAGCATCGACATTCAAAAAGTTACTAAAACAGTTGTTAACTCTGACGAAAAAGAGCGCGCGATTTTTTGTAACAACAATTAACGAATGGCGAACCGGGGATAAACATTTAATTGTCGCTAACATATTGGACAGAGTACCTTCATAATCCGCGCCGCCCAATAATCACGGCGTGATAAGTATAAAAAACAACCACTGCATTTTTTGCCGTAGCTTGTGGTATACTCCGCCGCCTTAACTTTCATCGTCGCGCTCATGCGCTGTTTTATAATGAGGAAAATAAATGAGCACACCTGAATTTGCCACTGCCGAGAATAACCAGGAACTGGCACAGGAAGTAAACTGCCTGAAGTCGCTGCTGACGCTTATGCTACAGGCGATGGGCCAGGCTGATGCTGGTCGTGTGATCATTAAAATGGAAAAACAGATCGCGCAGATGGAAGACCAGGCTGAATCCGCTGTTTTTGCCAATACGGTTAAGCAAATTAAACAAGCCTACCGCCAGTAACAAAAACGGCTGGATGCAAAGCATTCAGCCGTTTTCTCGTCTGACACGCAGAACGTGATATCAGTCAGATAAGCCCCGTCGCCGCGGCATAACACGCTATCTGGATCTTATTCGGTGCGTTGAATTTCTTCTGCATATTCTTTTGATGGAAATTGACGGTATTTTCCGAGATGGAGAGAATGATGGCGATTTCTGCCGACGTCTTCCCTTCTGCGGTCCACTTCAGAATTTCCCGCTCACGCTTGCTGAATTTCATTTCAGGCGGCATCACCGTCTCATGTTCAAAGCGCAGCAGCGTAGTGAGCGCCATCTGGACCAGCATTTGTAAACGCAGCTCAATTTCTTCACTGGATATCGAGTGTGCCTGTAAGCTGGTACATGACACGGAGAGGAAACCGAGCGCATGATTTGGCATCATCAGACACTGCGTTATTCCCTTGCGTAAACCGTGGTCCCGCGCGCCGTCCCATAATTGCTGGGCATCCGTGAATAATTCATCTGTCCAGGGCAAATGTCCCTGAATGAAATTCTCCGGCTTCAGCACCGGGTCAATGGCGAAATAATTCTCGGACTGATATTGCGCCATCCATTGTTGCGGATAACTGGAATGGACGGATGTTCGCGGGCGGGTAAATGGCACAGGGTGTCGAACACAAAGCGCATAATAATCGAATTCAAGCGCCTGCGTTTGTCGCTGAAGTTCCTGATATACCTCTTCGGCACAGGTCATTTCCTGAAACCGGAGGAAGCATTCCCGTCGCCAGGTGAAAAAGTCTATATCCCTCATACTTACTGAATGAAGCCTCTGATAAAGATAATCATTATTATGGTGAATATAACCTAACACATAAAGCATGATTATTTATATAAAATATCGGCCACAGGGAGATTATCTTTAATTTGGCGATGGCTTACCCACATCAGGCGGAATAAAAAAGCAACAGAACGGAGTTTAAGGGAGGATAATTTGCTCCAGAAGCGGCATCTGGAGCAAATTGAACGCTAAAATGCTACTGCATTAAGAATTTTTCAAGGAACTGACGGGTACGGGGCTGCTGCGGATTGGCAAACAGCGCTTTAGCCGGCCCCTGCTCAACTATTCTCCCCTGATCCATGAAAATAGCCCGATCGGCAACGTCGTGAGCGAAGCTCATTTCATGCGTCACAATCACCATCGTGCGTTTCTCCTGCGCCAGCTGTCGGATCGTGTTCAGTACTTCCCCGACCAGCTCAGGATCGAGCGCGGACGTGGGTTCGTCAAACAGGATCACATCCGGGCGCATCGCCAGCGCGCGCGCAATGGCGACACGCTGCTGCTGCCCGCCAGATAAGCGACGCGGATAGCTCGTCTCCTTCCCTGCCAGGCCAACCTTCGCCAGCAGCTCGCGGGCGCGGGCCGTCGCGTCTTCCTTTGATTCACCCTTGACGATGACCGGCCCTTCAATAATGTTTTCCAGCACCGTACGGTGCGGAAAAAGGTTAAAGCTCTGGAACACGAAGCCGACATGCTGGCGCAGGCGGCGAATCAACCCTTTTTGCTGGCTGATGGGTTTCCCGGTATCAATGGTGATATCACCCACGCGGATCGTCCCGCCTTCGGGCTGCTCCAGTAAATTGATGCTGCGCAGCAGCGTGGTTTTGCCTGACCCGCTCGGGCCGATAATGGCCACCACTTCGCCCTGCTCAACCTCAAGGTCAATGCCATGCAGCACCGTTTGCCCGTGGAATTTTTTCACCAGGTTTTTGACGTCAATTGCACTCATTTTGGATCACGCTCCTGGCGGTTAAGCTGGTTTTCAAAATAGTTTTGCAGAGCGGACAGTACCGTCGCCATCACCCAGTAAATCAGCGAGGCCGCCAGATACATGGTAAACACTTCCAGCGTGCGCGAGGTGATCAGCTGCGCCTGACGGAACAGCTCCGGCACCTGAATGGTCGCCGCAAGCGAGGTGTCTTTCACGAGGCTGATAAAGCTGTTGCTCAGCGGCGGCAGCGCCACGCGCGCCGCCTGGGGCAGGATCGCCCGGCGCAGCGTTTGCCACGGGGTCATCCCGATACTGGCCGCCGCTTCCCACTGCCCTTTATCGATGGAGGAGATCGCCGCACGCAGCGTTTCAGAGGTGTACGCCGCCGTATTCAGCGACAGGCCAATCATCGCCGCCGGGATCGGATCCAGCTCAATACCGAACTGTGGCAGACCGTAGTAAATCATAAACAGCTGGGCGATAAGCGGCGTTCCGCGGAACACGGAGATGTAAAACCGCGCCAGCCAACGCACCGGCCAGATGTTGGACATACGCATCAGTGCCAGCACAAACCCGAGCACCAGCCCGAAGAACATCCCGCCGATACTGAGCTGTAAAGTAAACACCGCGCCCTTAAGCAAGAACGGCAGCGAATCAATAACCAGTTGAATACTTTCTTGCATTATTATTTTTCTACCTGATTTTTAGACATGAGGATGATAGGCAAACAGCGCAGGCGCTCCGCCAGTATGAACAAACAAAATGGGTCCTTCATCCTTAAAGCGCTTGCGGGCGATGCCGTCGATCAGGCCCGCCATTGCCTTGCCGGTATAGACCGGGTCGAGCAGAATACCTTCGAGACGGGCCAACAGCTTAACCGCCTCCATCCCTTCATCATTGGGGGTGCCATAGCCCGGCGCGAAATAGTCATCCCACAGCACTATTTCCGCCTTCGCCTGAAGCGCAAGCTGTTCAGACACCGCCTGTTGCAGGGTGACGACTTTCGGCTTCTGGTCCGCAACGCTTCTGGAAACCGTCACGCCAATCAGTTCGACCTCCGGCATCAGCTGTTCAAGCCCGACCGCTAAACCGGCATGGGTCCCCGCACTGCCGGACGCCACCACCACCGAGGATAAACTTACCGCGCCTTCGCACTGCTGAGCGATTTCCAGCGCGCTCTCAACATAGCCGAGGGCACCCAGCGCATTCGAGCCGCCAACCGGGATCACGTACGGACGAAAACCCTGCGCTTCCAGCCGCGTCGCCAGCTCGTCGAGCTGTGCAGCCGGGTCGGTCAACGCGTCGACCATTTCAACCTGCACGTTGAACAGATCCAGCAGCAGACGGTTACCGTTAGTCAGGTAATTCTCTGCCTGCGTGCCGATCGGATTCTCCAGCAGGGCTACGCAGTGGAGTCCCAGCTTCGCCGCCACTGCCGCCGTCTGGCGAACGTGGTTAGACTGAATTGCCCCGGCGGTGATCAGCGTGTCCGCCCCCTCGCGCAGGGCATCGGCGGCGAGAAATTCCAGCTTGCGCAGCTTATTTCCGCCCATCGCCATGGGCGTCACATCGTCACGCTTAATGAAAATATCACGCCCCAGATAGTCAGAAAATCGCGGCAGGTACTCCAGCGGCGTGGGTGCGCCGATAAATTCAAGACGGGGAAAGCGCGTTAAATTCTGTAGTGACATGGTTCCTCCGGTCACGCAAACAATTGTTATTTCATTATGCACGCAGACGCGCGAGAAATAAAAAAGGCGCTTTTAAAAGCGCCTTTTTTTGTCAGTCAGAGACTTATTTCGTCACGTCTGCGCCGAACCACTTCTCAGAAAGCGCTTTAAGGCTGCCGTCTTTCTGCATCTCAGCAATGGCGCCGTCGATGGCTTTCAGCAGATCCTCGTTACCTTTACGCACCGCCACGCCGGACTCCTGACGGGAGAACGCATCACCCGCAACTGCCAGGGTATTGTTGGTTTTCTTCACCAGATCCAGCGCTGCCAGGCGGTCCACCAGAATGGCGTCAATACGGCCTACGCGCAGATCCTGGTATTTCGTCGGGTCATCATCGTAGGTACGGATGTCCACGCCCTGCACGTTCTGGCGCAGCCACTCTTCGTAGTTGGTGCCCAGACCGACGCCGACTTTCTTACCTTTCAGGTCCGCTGCGGACTTGATGCTGCCTTCGTTACCTTTCTTCACCAGCGCCTGAATACCGGACACGGTGTACGGCGTGGAGAAGTCATACTTCTTCTTACGCTCGTCAGAAATGGTTACCTGGTTAATCACCACGTCAATACGTCTGGAGTCCAGTGACGCCAGCATCCCGTCCCATTTGGTGGGTTTCAGGGAGGCTTTAACGCCGAGGTGTTTCGCCAACTCCTGCGCAAACTCCACTTCAAAACCGGTCAGTTTACCGTCGTCGCCCTGGAAGCTGAACGGAGGATAGGTTCCTTCCAGCCCAACCAGCAGCGTGCCGCGCTCTTTAACTTTGTTGAGCAGACTCTCTGCCGCGAACGTTTTCACGCTCATCCCCGCGACCAGCGCAACGGCCATCATCCCCATCAGCGCCTGACGACCCAGAAGTGCTAATTTCATAAGTACCCCGATACAGTGGAATTTTTGAGTAGTGTAGAGAAATCGCCTGCAACGTCAAAGGCGGCTGCGCTACATCTTATTCTTTTTTAATATATATCAGAAGTTGTTCCGGCGCGGACTTTCTGCTTTATGACGCCCGGCATCTGGACTTTAAATTGCGCGTACTTTCGCAACGCGATGCGGTAATTATTGGTACTTGTGGCGGGCAACCAGGGTTCCAGATTTTCATCCAGGTATCCGGTCGTCAGCAGATCGCGGGAGATATTTTGCATGGTCAAATGCTGACCCAGGCGGCGCAGGCGAACCACGTATTCACGCACGGTGCCGTGACTCATCTCCGTTTGTTCAAACAGGAATTGCTTGAAGCCGATAATATCGAAGAAGTCGCTTTGCTCTTTGCAATGGAGATCGCCACAGAAACGGCAAAGCGCTACCCACTCTTTTTGCTCTTCAAGCCAGGCGGCTTCATCCATCAGCGTGTCGAGGCGGGAAATCGCAATCTTGTTCACGATTTCACCGCGACGAACCAGCGTGATGCGGTCGAGTAATTTTTTACAGTGGGCGCAATGCGTCTGGCTGTGTTTAAAGTCTTTCAGGTAGCGGCTTAAAGGCCGTCTTTTAGATTGCTGCACCGTCATGATAACTCCTGGTTGTCAATACGTTGTGCGGCATTTCCAAGGCGAATAACTCACCTATAACTTACCCAGTTTTGTGCGCAGGCGTTTAATGGCCTGGCTGTGCAGCTGGCTCACCCGTGACTCGCCCACCTCCAGCACGGCGCCAATCTCTTTGAGATTGAGCTCTTCCTGGTAATAGAGGGTTAACACCAGTTGCTCACGTTCCGGTAAAGCTTCAATTGCTTCCATCACGCGCTGGCGTAAATTCCCTTCCAGTAAATGGTGTAACGGGTTTTCTTGCTGGTGTTCATCCGTCACCAGCTCGATGCTATCGCCATGCTCTTCGCGCCACTCATCATAAGAGAAGAGTTGGCTGTTATTGGTATCGAGCAACATCTGGCGATACTCTTCAACAGGAATGCCCAGACGTTCCGCCACTTCGGTTTCCGTCGCGTTGCGCCCCAGCTCCTGTTCCAGCTGCCCCATCGCATGCGCCACTTCGCGCGCGTTGCGGCGAACGCTGCGCGGCACCCAGTCGCGGCTGCGCAGCTCGTCCAGCATCGCACCACGAATACGCTGCACTGCGTAAGTCGTAAATGCCGTTCCTTGCAGAGCGTCGTACCGGTCAACTGCATTCAATAACCCGATACCGCCCGCCTGTAGCAGATCGTCCAGTTCCACGCTCGCCGGCAAACGCACCTGGAGGCGCAATGCTTCGTGACGCACCAGCGGAACATAACGCTGCCACAGCGAGTGTTTATCCATTACACCTTCAGCGGTATAGAGTGAATTCACGATAAACAGCCCTGCGTTAGTTGAGTTATCGGCATGATTATCCGATTCTGGAGGGGTTTTAATCGGGTGAATAGTGGGTGAAATGAGGGGTTATTTGGGGGGTTACGCTTATGCGTGGATAGAAAAAACCCCGCCGAAGCGGGGTTTGAGCGTAATCA
The DNA here is from genome assembly GCF_048283985.1 of Enterobacter cloacae complex sp. 6730903. Lineage (NCBI taxonomy): Bacteria > Pseudomonadati > Pseudomonadota > Gammaproteobacteria > Enterobacterales > Enterobacteriaceae > Enterobacter > Enterobacter cloacae complex sp. 6730903. Next base: position 20,581 of record NZ_JBLVXX010000042.1, read on the forward strand.
GGCGATTAGCCTTGCAGCAGAGACAGAACCTGCTGAGGAACCTGGTTAGCTTTGGACAGCACGGAGTTACCGGCCTGCTGAACGATCTGCGCTTTAGACATGTTGGACACTTCGGTCGCATAGTCGGCGTCCTGGATACGGGACTGCGCTTCAGACAGGTTGGTGGTGGTGTTGTTCAGGTTGGTTACGGCAGAGCTCAGACGGTTCTGGACCGCACCCAGTGAAGAACGGAATTTGTCTACGGACGCGATAGCTTTGTCCAGCAGAGCCAGCGGATCGTTGGTAGATGCGCCTGCGAATTCTGCTGTTGCAGCAGTAGTACCATTTTGGCTAAGTTCAATTTTAGCCTGATTACCAGCAGCTGTATCTCCATCAATTGTTACTTTAGTAGCGGCAGCGCCAGCAGCGCCATTAGCATTCACTAATGAGCCATCAGCAACATAGTTTTTACCCTGCACGGTAACAAAACCAACTGCATTGTTTTTTGCATCAGCACCAACCTGAACCAGGCTACCAGCTTGGGTGGCATTAGCAACACCATTCGCTGCGTCATTATAAGTTACGTCGGCTTTGTTCAGTTTAACTGTGCCAGCCGCATCAACAGATGCTGCATAGCTCTTATCGCCATACTGAACAACATAAGTAGGCGTTGCTACGCCACCTTTAGTTACGTTGTGCAGAGAAACAGCTGAGGCATCAGTAATGTTAAGATCGGTCAGAACAGACGCATCCATCTTAACAGCGATTGGCGCATTAGCTCCGTTCGGCAGTTGAGTGATCGCTTCGCCAGTTTCGAGAGCATTTTTAGACACTGAGAAGCCGTTCAGGCCGAGAGTAGAAGAGTCGATTTTTTGCAGATCGATGGAAATAGTCTGACCATCATTCGCACCAACCTGAATCTTCATGGTACCGTCTTTAGCAAGTACGTTCACGCCGTTGAACTGAGTCTGACCAGATACGCGGTCGATTTCAGACAGACGGGATTTGATTTCGTCCTGGATTGAAGACAGGTCAGAATCAGAGTTAGTACCGGTCGTTGCCTGAACGGTCAGTTCACGAACACGCTGAAGGTTGTTGTTGATTTCAGACAGTGCGCCTTCAGTGGTCTGCGCCAGAGAGATACCGTCGTTAGCGTTACGTGCAGCCTGAGTCAGACCTTTGATGTTAGAGGTGAAGCGGTTAGCGATAGCCTGGCCCGCAGCGTCATCTTTCGCGCTGTTGATACGCAGACCAGAAGACAGGCGCTCGATAGAAGAAGACAGAGCGGACTGGTTCTTGTTGATGTTGTTCTGAGTGATCAGCGAGAGGCTGTTGGTATTAATGACTTGTGCCATGATTTCGATTCCTGTTGTTCATCAAATCTGTTTGGTTAGATTTGGGTTTCCACCCTTCGGCTTCATCGCCGTCAAAGGTGTTATCGTCTGGTCCAAAACAACCTTTAGATTTTTTTTCAGGATCGCGTTAATTTTTTTAGCCACGGAAAAGCTCTTCTCTATTACCGTTATTCCCGCCATTAAAAAAAAGAAATTAACCGTAAACTTTCCCCCATTAAGGCCGATAACCCCACTATTCGTTCTACGTGTCGATAGATTAAGGAATAAATATGGCAAGTATTTCATCATTGGGGATTGGATCGGGTCTTAAGTTAGCAGACATTCTGGATAGTCTGACCAAGGCCGAAAAAGAGCAGCTGACGCCGATTTCCAAACAACAGTCATCTTATACCGCCAAGCTGAGCGCTTACGGCACGTTGAAGAGTTCACTGGAAGCGTTTCAGACCGCCAACACCGCGCTGAATAAAGCCGACCTGTTTACGGCGACCAGCACGTCGAGCAGCTCCACGGCATTCAGCGCCACCACCACCGGCAGCGCGATTGCCGGTAAATACACCATCAGCGTGTCGCAGCTGGCGCAGGCGCAAACCCTGACGACCAAAAACGCGCAGCCGGATACCAAAACGGCCATTGCCACGGCTGACAGCAAGATCACCTTTACCGCCGGTAACGGTAAAGATCCGGTGACCGTCGATATCAGCGCGGCAAACTCTTCGCTGACCGGCATTCGCGATGCGATTAACAAAGCTGACGCCGGCGTGACCGCCAGTATTATTAACGTCGGTAATGGTCAGTATCGTCTGTCCATCACCTCCACCGAAACCGGGGCGGACAACGCGGTCAGCATCAGCGTGAGCGGCGACAGCGCCCTGCAATCCTTTATGGGTTACAACGGCACCAGCACTGACGCCAGCAACGGCATGACGGAAAGCGTCACCGCGCAGAACGCGAAGCTGAAGGTGAATAACGTTGATATCGAAAACAGCAGCAACACCATCAGCGATGCGCTGGAAGATATCACCCTGAACCTGAACGACGTCACCACCGGTAACCAGACGCTGACGATCGCTAAAGATACGTCGAAAGCGGAAACGGCGATGAAAGCCTGGGTGGATGCCTACAACACCCTTCAGGACAGCTTTGCATCATTAACCAAATATACGGCGGTTGATGCGGGTACAGATGCGCAGGACTCCAGCAACGGCGCCCTGCTCGGGGACAGCACGCTGCGTACTATTCAGACGCAGCTGAAAACCATGCTGGGCAACTCCGTCGGCGGAACCGCCTATAAAACGCTGTCTCAGGTCGGCATTACCTCAGACCCCAGCACGGGCAAGCTGGAGCTGGACAGCGACAAGCTGAAAAAAGCGCTGACGGATAACCCGTCTGCCGTGAAAGATTTGGTTGTGGGTGACGGTAAAACCACCGGGATCACTACCACCATGGCCACCCATCTGACTGACTGGCTTTCCAGCAAAGGCATTATCCAGGCGGCCAAAGATGGCGTCAGCAAAACGCTGAACAAGCTGACGGATCAATATAACTCAGTTAGCGAACGTATTGACGCAAGAGTGGCACAGTACAAAGCCCAGTTTACCCAGCTGGACGTACTGATGACCTCGCTGAACAACACCAGCAGCTACCTGACGCAGCAGTTCGAAAATACGTCCAGCAACAAGTAGTAAACGCTAATCAGACCCGAGGGGGATAACATGTACGGCGCAAAAGGCACGCAAGCCTACGCAAAGATAGAAGTTGAAAGCGCGGTGATGAGCGCCAGCCAGCAGCAGCTGGTTATCATGCTATTTGATGGAGCCCTCAGCGCGCTGGTACGCGCGCGTCTGTTCCTGGCAGACGGTAATATCCCGGCAAAAGGGCTGGCGCTTTCAAAAGCCATCAACATTATCGAAAACGGGCTGAAGGTTGGCCTGGTGGAAAATAACGGGGATGAGCTTACGCAAAACCTGATTGCCCTTTATGCCTATATGGTACGTCGCCTCCTGCACGCCAACGTGAATAACGACGCCAGCGCCATCGAAGAGGTGGAAACCTTGCTGCGCAATATCGCTGACGGGTGGAAGGAGGTTGCCGGTACGCCACAACTGATGCAGGACGCCGTCTAATGAGTAACGCACCGCAACTTTATGCCCTTTATCAGCAACTCCTTGAGCAGAGCCAGTTGATGTTGCGACTGGCCCGGCAGGGACTATGGGATGATCTGATCATCTGTGAAACCGACTATGTTAATGCGGTGCACTCACTGGCTCGTCTCACTCAGGAAAGTGAACCTTCGATGCAGATTCAGGAGCAGCTTCGCCCGACGCTGCGGGTGATCCTGGACAACGAAGGCCAGGTAAAAACGTTGCTGCAAGCCAGAATGGATGAGCTGGCGAAGCTGGTCGGGCAATCTTCCATCCAGAAAACCGTTCTCTCCACCTACGGTAACCAGGGCGGTCATGTCCTGGTTCCGCAAAGTAATAGCGATATCAATTAGCCATTTAACTGGCGGGCAAACGTTAACCGTTTCGTTCGCCAGGCATTTCTGCCAAACCTGCTCCATACTTGAGTTTCGCGACCTCATGGAGATGGTGCATGCGCAACCCAACACTTTTACAATGTTTTCACTGGTACTACCCCACCGGCGGTGAACTGTGGCGAGAAGTCACGGCATTAGCCCCCAACCTGAACGAAATCGGCATCAATATGGTCTGGTTACCGCCAGCCTACAAAGGGGCATCCGGCGGCTATTCCGTCGGGTATGACTCTTATGATCTTTTCGACCTCGGTGAGTTTGACCAGAAAGGCAGCGTCGCCACCAAATACGGCGATAAAGCCCAGCTGCTGGAGGCCATCAACGCCTTAAAAAGCAACCAGATTGCGGTGCTTCTGGACGTGGTGGTCAACCACAAAATGGGGGCCGATGAAAAGGAACCCGTCCGCGTGCAGCGCGTGGATGCTCAGGATCGCACCCAAATCAGCGATGAGATCATCGAATGTGAAGCCTGGACGCGCTACACCTTCCCCGTTCGGGCCGGGCAGTATTCACAGTTCATCTGGGATTACAAATGCTTCAGCGGTATCGACCACATTGAAAACCCCAATGAGGACGGTATCTTCAAAATCGTGAACGACTACACCGGCGAAGGCTGGAACGATCAGGTCGACGACGAGATGGGCAATTTCGATTACCTGATGGGTGAAAATATTGATTTTCGCAACCACGCGGTGACGGAGGAGATCAAATACTGGGCGCGCTGGGTGATGGAGCAAACCCACTGCGACGGCTTCCGCCTGGACGCGGTAAAACACATCCCGGCCTGGTTCTATAAAGAGTGGATTGAGCACGTTCAGGAGGTGGCCCCGCAGCCGCTGTTTATTGTGGCGGAATACTGGTCTCACGAAGTGGATAAATTGCAGCACTACATCAATCAGGTGGACGGCAAAACCATGCTGTTTGATGCGCCACTGCAAATGAAATTTCACGAAGCCTCACGCCAGGGACGCGACTACGATATGAGCCAGATTTTCACCGGTACGCTGGTGGAAGCCGATCCGTTCCATGCCGTGACGCTGGTAGCCAACCACGACACCCAACCCTTGCAGGCGCTGGAAGCCCCGGTTGAAGCCTGGTTCAAACCGTTGGCGTACGCGCTCATCCTGCTGCGTGAAAACGGCGTGCCGAGCGTGTTCTACCCGGATCTTTTTGGCGCCAGCTATGACGACACCGGCGGGGATGGCGAGACGTATCACATCGATATGCCGGTGATTGAACAACTCCACGAGCTGATCCTCGCCCGGCAGCGTTTTGCCCACGGCGTGCAGACGCTGTTTTTCGATCATCCAAACTGTATTGCGTTTAGCCGCAGCGGGACTGAGGAACACCCGGGCTGTGTGGTGGTGCTGTCGAATGGCGATGACGGCGAGAAGACGATCTGCCTCGGGGAGAATTACGGCAACAAGACCTGGCGTGATTTTTTAGGCAACCGCGAGGAAACCGTGACCACGGCGGCGGATGGCGAAGGGACGTTCTTCTGTAACGGGGGCAGCGTCAGCGTCTGGGTGATTGAGGACGCGCTGTAGTGCTGGAACAGTGCGGTCTGCGGACCCGCTCCCGAAGCGTACGCCATCCTCACAAAATAATGTCTGCACAGACGGCCCCCTCTCCCTTGAGGGAGAGGGCTGGGGTGAGGGGGAACATACGGCTCTGGTGGTCATTCCGTTCACTTTATGTCCTTGCTACTCTGTCACAACATAACCGGTGAACGTGCCAGGGTGGCTCAGTCGCCACCACCCTGGCGACCCGGGCTTCCGGCGGAAAATCGCCGCTTCGCGGTGCCTTAGGCTTATTCCTTCCGGCTTATCGGGGACGGGCGGAGGTAACATCCCTGTAAAGCCCGCCCTCTCGGCGCATCCCTGCGCCTCGCCCCGGCCTACAGGAAACGCCTCAGCGATTTACAGCCGGACCAGAGCATCGCTGAAAGCCTTCAGTCGTTCTCAAACAAGTTTTTTGCTTCGGGTTAAAAGTTACGGAAGCTTACTCTCCAGCGAATTCTTGCTCAGGTAATCTGCGCATTCCACCGTTGGACGGTCAACCTTGTACAGTTCCATACCGTCATACTCCAGCGCCGCCCCATCACGCTCCAGCGGATAGACATCCAGCTTACGCGTCACGTTATAATAATCATCTGAACGCAGCATGATCTTACCCGGCACCGCGATAACGCGCTGCCACTGACGGCAATCCAGCGTATCCCCCTCTGGCGTCACCACCAGCGTGGCGATCGCTTCCGGGCTCACCATCGCGCTCTGCGGCCCTTTCGACTGCCAGTAACCTGCCAGTTGCGAAGGTACCGGGTGCTTAATTACTTCCTGATAGTTATCGACCTGAACACATCCCGCTAACGTCAGCATCGCAGCCACAATTGCTACTTTTTTCATCATCTTTCCTGCATGCGAAGAAAAAAATATTGTGGCATTAAAGCCATCAGGCTGCCAGCGTAAGATAGGTATTGATTAAACCTGCATCCCCATCACTTCCTGGTATGCCGACACCAGCTTGTTACGCACCTGCAACCCCATCTGCAATGACACCGACGCTTTTTGCAGATCGGCCATCACATCGTTGAGCGCCACGCCGGGTTCGCCAAGGGTAAATCTCTCAGCCTGGGTACGGGCCGCGTTTTGCTTGTCGCTGATCCGGTCCAGCGCCGCATGCAGTTGACCGGCGAAGCTAACGCCCGGCGGCTGGTCAGCCACGCTCTGGTTACGGGCGGTCATCGCCGTTGCCTGTAACTGACTGAGTACCCCTTCAATGCCCTGTATAGCCATGACTCTCCCCTGGATGGTTTTTTACGAGGTCAAGACTAACAGCTTGTCAATAAGATAATGGCGGTAAATAGCGTTAAAAAACCAGGTTATTTGACGCATAGAAAATCCCGAATCATCAAATAATGGCAGGGCCATCAGTATGGAACTTTTGTCGTGTTTGCCGACCCGGGAGTCAGTTTTGTTTCTCTACACGAATAACGTAAACCACCAGGATTTAAGAGGTGCGCAATGAGTGCGACAGCAGCATCGACAGCGCCGCAGAATAAATCACTCGAGTGGATGAACCGCCTTCGCGCCAACCCTAAGATCCCGTTGATTGTGGCAGGCGCTGCCGCCATTGCGATCGTTGTCGCGATGGTCTTATGGGCAAAAAGCCCGGATTACCGCACGCTCTACAGCAACCTTTCCGATCAGGATGGCGGCGCCATCGTCACCCAGCTGACCCAGATGAACATCCCGTATCGCTTTGCCGATAACGGCGGTGCGCTTGAAGTACCGGCAGATAAAGTGCACGAGCTTCGCCTGCGTCTCGCCCAGCAGGGGCTGCCAAAAGGCGGCGCGGTTGGGTTTGAGCTGCTGGATCAGGAAAAATTCGGCATCAGTCAGTTCAGCGAGCAGGTTAACTATCAGCGCGCACTGGAAGGTGAACTGGCCCGTACGATTGAAACCTTAGGCCCGGTGAAAAGTGCCCGTGTGCACCTGGCGATGCCTAAGCCGTCCCTGTTTGTCCGCGAACAAAAGTCCCCTTCTGCCTCTGTGACCGTTAACCTCGAACCTGGCCGTGCGCTGGATGAAGGGCAGATCAGCGCCGTCACGCACCTGGTCTCCAGTGCGGTGGCCGGTCTGCCGCCGGGTAACGTTACGCTGGTGGATCAGAGTGGTCATCTGCTGACGCAGTCCAACACCACCGGGCGCGATCTCAATGACGCTCAGCTGAAATACGCCGCCGATGTGGAAGGCCGTCTCCAGCGCCGCATCGAAGCGATTCTGGGCCCGGTGGTCGGCAGCAGCAACGTACACGCGCAGGTCACCGCGCAGATTGATTTCTCGAATAAAGAACAGACCGAAGAGCAGTACGCTCCGAACGGGGATGCCTCCCGTGCCGTGTTACGCTCGCGTCAAATCAATGAGACGGAACAGGTCGGCGGCCAGTATCCTGGCGGTGTGCCGGGCGCGCTCTCTAACCAGCCTGCGCCTGCCAACGCCGCGCCAATCTCCACCCCGCCGGCAAACCCGCAGAACGGTCAGCAAACGAATCAGCAGACGACCTCGACCGCGAACAGTACCGGCCCGCGTAACAGCAGCCGTAACGAAACGACCAACTACGAAGTCGACCGGACTATCCGCCATACCAAACTGAACACGGGCGATATTCAGCGTCTCTCTGTTGCCGTGGTGGTGAACTACAAAACGCTGCCGGACGGTAAACCGCTGCCGCTCACGGCGGAGCAGATGAAGCAGATCGAAGATTTGACCCGCGAAGCGATGGGCTTCTCTGAAAAACGTGGCGATACCCTCAACGTTGTGAACTCACCGTTCAACCCGGTGGATGAGTCCGGTGGCGAACTGCCGTTCTGGCAACAGCAGGCGTTCTTCGATCAGCTGATGTCCGCAGGCCGCTGGCTGCTGGTGCTGATTGTCGCGTGGCTGCTGTGGCGTAAGGGTGTCCGTCCTCAGCTACAGCGTCGTGCTGAAGCCGAGAAAGCCGCGCTGGAACAGAAGAACGCGCGTCCGGATGAGGAAGAAGCGGTTGAAGTTCGTCTCAGCAAAGATGAACAGATGCAGCAGCGTCGTGCTAACCAGCGCATGGGCGCAGAGGTGATGAGCCAGCGCATTCGCGAAATGTCAGATAACGATCCGCGCGTCGTCGCGCTGGTCATCCGCGGTTGGATGGGTAACGAACATGAGTAATACGCTTACAGGCACCGATAAGAGCGTCATCCTGCTGATGACTATTGGCGAAGATCGCGCGGCGGAGGTGTTTAAACACCTCTCCCAGCGAGAAGTGCAGATCCTCAGCGCGGCGATGGCCAACGTGCGCCAGATCTCCAACAAGCAGCTGACCGAAGTGCTGGCGGAGTTTGAGCAGGAAGCCGAGCAGTTTGCGGCGCTCAACGTCAACGCCAACGAATACCTGCGCTCCGTGCTGGTTAAGGCGCTCGGCGAAGAGCGCGCCGCCAGCCTGCTGGAAGATATTCTCGAAACGCGCGACACCGCCAGCGGGATCGAAACGCTCAACTTTATGGAGCCGCAAAGCGCCGCCGATCTTATTCGCGACGAGCACCCGCAGATTATCGCCACCATTCTGGTCCACCTCAAACGGGGTCAGGCAGCCGATATTCTGGCGCTGTTCGACGAGCGCCTGCGCCACGACGTAATGCTGCGTATCGCCACCTTCGGCGGCGTCCAGCCAGCCGCGCTGGCGGAGCTGACCGAAGTGCTGAACAACCTGCTCGACGGCCAGAACCTCAAGCGCAGCAAAATGGGCGGCGTGAGAACGGCAGCGGAAATCATCAACCTGATGAAAACGCAGCAGGAAGAGGCGGTTATTACGGCGGTACGCGAGTTCGACGGCGAACTGGCGCAGAAAATTATTGACGAGATGTTCCTGTTCGAAAACCTGGTCGAAGTGGACGATCGCAGCATCCAGCGCCTGCTCCAGGAGGTGGACTCCGAATCGCTGCTTATCGCCCTCAAAGGCGCCGAGCAGCCGCTGCGCGAGAAGTTCCTGCGCAACATGTCCCAGCGTGCGGCCGATATCCTGCGCGACGACCTGGCCAACCGTGGCCCGGTGCGTCTGTCTCAGGTGGAAAACGAACAGAAAGCGATCCTGCTTATTGTTCGTCGTCTGGCAGAAACCGGCGAGATGGTGATTGGCAGCGGAGACGACACCTATGTCTGATGAACTGTCGTGGAAGCGCTGGACGCCTGACGACCTCTCCCCTCCCACCGCAGAGTTCACCCCTGCCGTTGTGTCGTCCGACGAGGGCGACGCCGGGGCGGGTATCCCCGAGCTGAGTGAAGAGGAACAGCGCGCCCAGATGCTGGCCCAGATGCAAATGCAGGCGCACGAGCAGGGCTTCAACGCCGGGATGAACGAAGGCCGTCAGACCGGGCACGCACAGGGTTATCAGGAAGGGCTGGCGAAAGGTTTAGAGCAGGGCATCGAGCAGGCGCGCCAGCAGCAGGCGCCGCTGCATGCCCGCATGCAGCAGCTGGTGAGCGAGTTTCAGCACACGCTGGATGCGCTCGACAGCGTGATCGCCTCGCGCCTGATGCAGATGGCGCTGGAGGCGGCCCGTCAGGTGATCGGCCAGACGCCGGTAGTGGATAACGCCGCGCTGATTAAGCAGATCCAGGGGCTGCTCCAGCAGGAGCCGCTGTTCAGCGGCAAACCGCAGCTGCGCGTTCATCCTGATGATTTGCAGCGCGTGGAAGAGAGCCTCGGCGCGACGCTGAGCCTGCACGGCTGGCGGCTGCGCGGCGATCCGTCGCTCCATCACGGAGGCTGTAAGGTCTCGGCGGATGAGGGCGATCTGGATGCCAGCGTTGCGACCCGCTGGCAGGAACTGTGCCGCCTGGCGGCGCCGGGAGTCGTCTGATGACCGCTCGCCTTACGCGCTGGCTTAACACGCTCGATAATTTTGAAACGAAGATGGCGCAGCTGCCATCCGTTCGTCGTTATGGACGCCTGACGCGCGCCACCGGTCTGGTCCTGGAAGCCACGGGGCTGCAACTTCCGCTCGGCGCCACCTGCGTGATTGAGCGGCAGGACGGGGGGGAGACGCGTGAAGTGGAAAGCGAAGTGGTCGGGTTCAACGGTCAGCGCCTGTTTCTGATGCCCCTTGAAGAAGTGGAAGGGATTTTGCCCGGCGCCCGCGTCTACGCGAAAAACATCAGCGGCGACGGCCTGCAAAGCGGCAAACAGCTCCCGCTCGGTCCGGCGCTGCTGGGCCGCGTGCTGGACGGAAGCGGCAAACCGCTCGATGGCCTGCCCTCCCCTGATACCACCGAAACCGGCGCGCTGATCACCCAACCCTTCAACCCGCTGCAACGCACCCCAATCGAGCACGTACTGGATACCGGCGTGCGGCCGATTAACGCTCTGCTCACCGTGGGACGCGGCCAGCGTATGGGGCTGTTTGCCGGCTCCGGCGTGGGTAAATCGGTCCTGCTCGGCATGATGGCGCGTTATACCCAGGCGGACGTTATCGTGGTTGGCCTGATTGGTGAGCGTGGTCGCGAAGTCAAAGATTTTATCGAAAACATTCTGGGTGCGGAGGGCCGCGCCCGCTCGGTGGTGATCGCCGCGCCTGCGGACGTGTCGCCGCTGCTGCGTATGCAGGGTGCCGCCTACGCCACGCGTATTGCGGAAGATTTCCGCGACCGGGGCCAGCACGTACTGCTGATTATGGACTCCCTGACCCGCTACGCGATGGCGCAGCGTGAGATTGCGCTGGCCATCGGCGAGCCGCCCGCGACCAAAGGTTACCCGCCGTCGGTCTTCGCCAAGCTCCCGGCGTTGGTTGAGCGCGCGGGGAACGGCATCAGCGGCGGCGGCTCCATCACCGCGTTCTATACGGTACTGACCGAAGGCGATGACCAGCAGGACCCAATTGCCGACTCCGCGCGCGCGATCCTCGACGGCCATATCGTGCTGTCGCGCCGTCTGGCCGAAGCCGGGCACTACCCGGCGATTGATATTGAAGCGTCGATCAGCCGTGCGATGACGGCCCTGATCACCGAGCAACACTACGCCCGCGTGCGTAACTTCAAACAACTGCTCTCCAGCTTCCAGCGCAACCGCGATCTGGTCAGCGTCGGGGCGTACGCCAAAGGCAGCGACCCGATGCTCGATAAAGCGATTGCCCTGTGGCCGCAGCTGGAGGCATTTCTGCAACAGGGTATTTTTGAACGCGCCGACTGGGAAGATTCCCTCCAGGCACTGGAGCTGATTTTCCCGCAGGTGTAACACAGGTGGAGGGCGAAGGTCATGGCGCAGAACAGCGCGTTATCAACGCTGAAAGATCTGGCTGAAAAAGAAGTTGATGATGCCGCATTGCAGCTTGGCGCAATGCGACGCGGGTGCCAGCAGGCTGAAGAACAGTTGAAGATGTTAATCGACTATCAGCATGAATATCGCACCAACCTTAACACCGACATGACGCAGGGCATTGGTAGCCAGCGCTGGATTAACTATCAGCAGTTTATCCAGACGCTGGAAAAGGCGATTGAGCAGCATCGCCAGCAGCTTAACCAGTGGACGCAAAAAGTCGATACCGCGCTGAATTTCTGGCGCGAGAAAAAACAGCGGTTGCAGGCCTGGCAAACCTTACAGGACCGGCAGATTGCAGCCTCGACCCTGGCGGAAAACCGTCTGGATCAGAAAAAAATGGATGAGTTTGCCCAGCGCGCATCAATGAGGAAACCAGAATGATCACACTGCAACAACTGCTGATGACCGACAGCGACCCGTCCGGCGGCACGCTGACCGGGAAAGGCGCTGAGGGCGCGCAAGATTTTCTCTCTCTGCTGGCGGGCGCGCTGACCGAGACCACCGGCAAAGGCAAAGATGCCCCGCTGACGCTGGCGGACCTGAAAGCGGCGGGCAGCAAGCTGTCGACAGCGGCAAAGGAAAAAAACGGTGATACCACGCTCCAGGCCAAAATTGCCGAGCTGCTCTCCCGTCAGGAGACCCTGACTGGTGAAGATACCGCCGTCTCCCTGCAAAGCCTCGTCTCCGGCCTGAAACCCGCAGCGAATACCGATGCGCTGAAGACGCTGACCCAGCCGGAGGCGAAAACAAACAGCGAGACCACGACTGAAGAAGAGGAGCTGGCCGGGTTAAGCGCGCTGATGGCGATGTTACCGCACCAGCAGACCACCACCCCGGTAGCGACGCAGCCTGCGAGCACCGGGGAGATCGCCCCCCGTGCCGCCCTCCCCTCTGCGCTAGCCCAGACGGACAACGGCCAGCATCAGCCGCTTAGCCAGGCGTTAACGGGTCAGGAAAAAATGCCGGTTCAGGACAGCGACACATCGCTGCCCGCCACGGCAGCCGTTACGCCAGCCGTCGCCGCCGTCGCGGAGAAGCAGGACGTAGCGAGCGCGGCGTCGTCTGCCGCCAGCCCAACCGCGACGCTGGCCCCGATCGTCAGTCACCTGGCGCCCTCCCAGCCTGCCGCTACCGTTGCGACAGCGCCGGTGTTAAGCCAGCCGCTGGGCACGCACGAATGGCAGCAGAATCTGAGCCAGCACATCACCCTGTTCACAAAGCAGGGACAGCAGACCGCAGAGCTGCGTCTGCACCCGGAAGATCTGGGTCAGGTGCAAATTTCGCTTAAGCTGGATGACAACCAGGCGCAGTTGCAGATGGTTTCGCCCCACAGCCACGTTCGCGCGGCGCTGGAAGCGGCCCTGCCGATCCTGCGCACGCAGCTTGCGGAAAACGGCATTCAGCTTTCCCAAAGCAGCGTCAGCAGCGAGGGCTTTGCCGGGCAACAGCAGTCCTCATCCGGGCAGCAACAGCACGCTTCGCGTTCCGGCCAGCATGGCGGGTTTAACGATGAGAGTGAAGAGTTATTGCCTGCCCCTGCCGCCCTGCAATCCGCCGCGCGCGGCAGCCGTGCCGTAGACATCTTTGCCTAAACGCCAGAGGTAACGTGATTATCCCCGTCTTTTCCACGCTTTGACCTAAGCCGGACACGGGATAATCACCGTATTAAGCTGTACCGAAACAGGAAGCTCGTATCAGATGACAGACTCCGCTATCACCAAAAAAAGCAAGCGTTCCATCTGGATCCCGCTGCTGGTGTTGATTACCCTCGCGGCCTGCGCCACCGCAGGCTACAGTTACTGGCGTATGCAGCAGGAACCCTCCAGCGCGGCCGCCAAAGCTGAAGCGCCGCCTCCACCGGCGCCGGTCTTCTACCCGCTGGATACGTTCACCGTCAATCTGGGCGATGCGGATCGCGTGCTTTACGTGGGCATTACGCTGCGTCTGAAAGATGAAGCGACCCGTGCACGTCTGAACGACTACCTGCCAGAAGTGCGTAGCCGTCTGCTGCTGCTGTTTTCTCGTCAGGATGCCTCCGCGCTCGCCACCGATGTGGGCAAGCAAAAGCTGGTCGATGCCATAAAACAGACGCTGGCGACCCCGCTGGTAAACGGCCAACCTAAGCAGGAAGTCACTGACGTTCTGTATACAGCCTTCATTCTGCGGTAACGACATGGGCGACAGTATTCTTTCTCAGGCAGAAATCGATGCGCTGCTCAACGGCGACAGCGATAAAAGTGACGAACCGAAACCGGGTCTGACCGGCGACGATAATATTCGTCCCTACGATCCCAATACCCAGCGTCGCGTGGTGCGCGAGCGTTTACAGGCGCTGGAGATCATCAACGAACGTTTCGCACGTCAGTTCCGTATGGGGCTGTTTAACCTGCTGCGTCGTAGCCCGGATATCACCGTCGGTGCGATCCGCATTCAGCCGTATCATGAGTTTGCCCGCAACCTGCCGGTGCCAACCAACCTTAACCTGATCCATCTGAAACCGCTGCGCGGTACCGGCCTGGTTGTGTTCTCGCCAAGCCTGGTGTTCATCGCGGTGGATAACCTGTTCGGTGGCGATGGCCGTTTCCCGACCAAAGTGGAAGGCCGCGAGTTTACCCATACCGAACAGCGCGTGATTAACCGCATGCTGAAGCTGGCGCTGGAGTCCTACAGCGACGCGTGGAAAGCGATTAACCCGCTGGAAGTGGAGTACGTACGTTCCGAGATGCAGGTGAAGTTTACCAACATCACCACCTCCCCGAATGACATCGTCGTGAACACCCCGTTCCACGTCGAGATCGGCAACCTGACGGGCGAGTTCAACATCTGTCTGCCGTTCAGCATGATTGAACCGCTGCGCGAACTGCTGGTGAACCCGCCGCTGGAGAACTCACGTCACGAAGATCAGAACTGGCGTGAAAACCTGGTGCGTCAGGTGCAGCATTCGCAGCTGGAGCTGGTAGCCAACTTCGCCGACATCTCCATGCGGTTATCGCAGATCCTGAAATTACAACCCGGCGACGTTTTGCCGATAGATAAACCCGACCGCATTATTGCCCATGTGGATGGCGTACCCGTGCTGACAAGCCAGTACGGCACGATTAACGGCCAGTATGCGTTACGCGTTGAGCACTTGATCAACCCGATTTTGAATTCGCTGAATGAGGAACAGCCCAAATGAGTGACATGAACAATCCGTCCGATGAAAACAGCGGAGCACTGGACGATCTGTGGGCTGACGCGTTAAACGAGCAGAAAACGACGCCGACGAAAAGCGCGGCAGACGCGGTCTTTCAGCAGTTAGGCGGCGGCGACGTCAGCGGCACGTTGCAGGACATCGACCTGATTATGGACATTCCGGTCAAGCTCACCGTTGAGCTGGGTCGCACCCGCATGACCATTAAAGAGCTGCTGCGCCTGACGCAGGGTTCCGTGGTGGCGCTTGACGGTTTAGCGGGTGAGCCGCTGGATATTCTGATCAACGGCTACCTGATTGCACAGGGCGAAGTAGTGGTGGTGGCCGATAAATACGGCGTACGTATCACCGACATCATTACCCCTTCCGAACGCATGCGTCGTCTGAGCCGTTAAGTATGAAAACCCAGGCAACACTGTCCGCGCCCTCCGCCGTACCCGGCTCACCGCTGCTCCAGGTGAGCGGCGCGCTGTTCGGTATTATTGCCTTTATCCTTATCGCCGCCTGGCTGGCAAAGCGTTTCGGTCTGGCGGGGAAAACGGCCGGTACCCGCGGGTTGAAGGTCAGCGCCAGCACCCCGCTCGGGCCGCGCGAACGCGTGGTCATTGTGGAGGTGGAAGATGCGCGACTGGTGCTGGGCGTGACCGCCTCCAGCATTAACGTTCTTCACACGCTTCCCCCTGCGCCTGCCACGGTGGAGGCTAACGCCCAGGCCCCTGCGGATTTCCAGTCCGTTATGAAGAGTTTGCTCAAGCGTCCCGGGAGATCCTGATGCGCCGTTTGTTATTCCTTACGCTGGCAGGCCTGGGCCTGTTCGCGCCCTCTGTGTATGCGCAACTGCCGGGGCTGGTTTCCACGCCGCTGGCGAACGGGGGGCAAAGCTGGTCCCTGTCCGTGCAGACGCTGGTGTTCATCACCTCGCTGACCTTTATCCCGGCGATCCTGCTGATGATGACCAGCTTCACCCGCATCATCATTGTGTTTGGCCTGCTGCGCAACGCGCTCGGCACGCCGTCCGCGCCGCCCAATCAGGTGCTGCTGGGTTTAGCCCTGTTCCTGACCTTTTTCATTATGTCGCCGGTGATCGACAAGATTTACACCGAGGCCTACCAGCCGTTCAGCGAAGATAAAATTTCCATGCAGGTTGCCCTGGAAAAAGGCGCGCAGCCATTACGTGAATTTATGCTTCGCCAGACGCGCGAAGCGGATCTGGCCCTGTTTGCCCGTCTCGCTAACACCGGTGAGTTACAGGGACCGGAAGCGGTGCCGATGCGCATTCTGCTCCCGGCGTATGTGACCAGTGAACTGAAAACGGCGTTCCAGATTGGCTTCACCATTTTCATTCCGTTCCTGATTATTGACCTGGTGATCGCCAGCGTCCTGATGGCGCTCGGGATGATGATGGTCCCGCCCGCAACCATTGCCCTGCCCTTTAAGATCATGCTGTTCGTGCTGGTCGACGGCTGGCAGCTGCTGGTCAGCTCGCTGGCGCAGAGTTTCTACAGTTGAGGAGCGCGCAATGACGCCTGAGTCGGTCATGATGATGGGCACGGAGGCGATGAAAGTCGCGATTGCCGTCGCCGCGCCCCTGCTGCTGGTTGCGCTGGTCACCGGTCTGATTATCAGTATTCTCCAGGCCGCCACGCAGATTAACGAAATGACCCTGTCGTTCATCCCGAAGATCATTGCCGTCTTCGTGGCGATTATCGTTGCCGGGCCATGGATGCTCAATTTGCTGCTGGACTATATGCGCAACCTGTTCACCAATCTGCCTTACATCATCGGCTGACGGACGATGCTGCATTTCACCAGCGATCAGTTTGTTCAGTGGCTCGGGATCTATTTCTGGCCGATGCTGCGCATCATGGCGCTGATCTCCACCGCCCCCATACTCAGTGAAAAGTCGGTGCCTAAACGCGTCAAAATTGGGCTGGGCATGGTTATCACCCTTATCGTTGCCCCTACCCTGCCAGCGGTGGATATCCCGATCTTTTCCCCGAATGCGATCTGGATTGCCCTGCAACAGGTGATGATTGGCGTGGCGGTCGGGTTTACGATGCAGCTCGCCTTCGCTGCGGTACGAACGGCGGGCGAACTGATCGGTTTGCAGATGGGACTGTCTTTCGCGACGTTCGTTGACCCGGGCAGCCACCTGAATATGCCCGTGCTGGCGCGTATTATCGACCTGCTGGCGATGCTGTTGTTTCTCTCGTTCAACGGCCACCTGTGGCTCATCTCGATGCTGGTGGACACCTTCCACACGCTGCCGATTGGCGACAACCCGGTAAACAGCAACGCGTTTCTGGCGCTGGTGCGGGCTGCCGGGCTGATCTTCCTCAACGGGCTGATGCTGGCGCTGCCGATCATTACCCTGCTGCTCACCGTTAACCTCGCATTAGGTTTACTCAACCGAATGGCTCCGCAGCTGTCGGTATTCGTCATCGGCTTTCCGGTGACGTTGACGGTTGGCCTTTTATTAATGTCATTATTGATGCCACTTATCGCCCCCTTCTGCGAGCATTTATTCAGTGAGATATTCAATCTGTTAGCGGATATTGTCAGCGAACTTCCACGCAAATAATAACCCGCAGTGTTTGCAATGCCTTTCTGAGGATATTCCTAAAAATAATCTCGAAAAACATCTACCAGGATATATCTGACGCGGTTTAAATGTTTCTAACCACCTCACAATACTTAATATTTACTTTACTTTAAGATGATTCCTGGCAAATTATACGTAACTTTACGGGATAGTGAGTTCGCCTGAAAGTCTTTGTCATGCTCACAGGTTTTATTAGATTTTTTCCATCCCGTATGGCTGTTTATGAGCTCTCAGGCAGGTGGTGAATTATCGTTACGCATTGAGTGAGGGTATGCCATGTCAACGATCATTATGGATTTATGCAGCTACACCCGGCTAGGGTTAACCGGGTACTTAGCAAGCAGAGGGGTAAGAAAGAGAGACATCAACGATGCACACACCGTTGAAGAACTCGCAGCCGCTTGTGACGCCCACAAGCCCGGCGTGGTGTTTATTAATGAGGACTGTTTCATTCACGACCCCGCTAACAGTCAGCACATTAAGCAGATCATTAATCAGCATCCTAAGACCCTGTTTATTGTTTTTATGGCGATCGCCAATATTCATTTCGATGAGTATTTGTTGGTGCGTAAAAACTTATTAATCAGTTCGAAATCGATTAAACCAGAGTCGCTTGATGATATCCTGGGCGATTATTTGAATAAAGAAGTTAAGAATGTAGGGGCGGTTAACTTACCCACCCTATCATTAAGCAGAACTGAATCAAGTATGCTAAGAATGTGGATGGCTGGACAAGGGACAATTCAGATCTCAGACCAGATGAATATCAAGGCAAAAACAGTATCGTCACACAAAGGAAATATTAAAAGGAAAATTAAAACGCATAATAAGCAAGTCATATACCATGTCGTACGCCTGACAGATAATGTGACGAATGGGATTTTCGTTAATATGCGCTAATTTGCACGGCCATGTTGTACCCTACCTTGATCTCTGGCCTGGCCAGAGATTTTGCTTTTCAGCAGCCGGAGCCGGGGAGAAGACGCCCCCGACGCCGCCCTATTCCGCCGTTTCCACAAAGATCCCATCCGGGTGGCCCAGTTCGTTGAAGAACCAGATGCCGAGCGGGTAATCTTCCAGCGACACCAGATACATTGTGCCTTCATTAAACTCTTCTATTGCCAGCACCACGCCCGGGCGGCGCGGCCCACCGTCCGTTTTGACGGTTACCCGATCGTTGACCTTCATACATTCCTCCTGTGGTTTTGAGCCAGTGTAGAACAAATTACATTGCCTGGCATCGCCGCCTGGCGCGAATGGCGTTTTTGTGTGCGGTCTATACTTAGCTGTTGAGACGGTTAAATGAGGAACCCGCCATGAAGACTGACAAAGAGTACAGCGACACCATTAAGCGTGAGGTTGAAGTGGATGTCGATGCCCTGCTTGCCGCCATCAATGAAATTAGTGAGTCCGAAGTTCATCGCGCGGAGGATAATTCAGACCGTGTCGTGGTCAATGGTCGGGATTACCATACCTACCGTGAACTGGCTGAGGCATTCGAGCTGGACATCCATGATTTTAGCGTCTCGGAGACGAATCGCTAAGACGAAAAAAATCCCGGTCATGGGGATGACCGGGATCAAACTTGCTTATGCAAGAAGCACTTGTAAATTCGTTACACCAGGAAATCTGATGCAGGTAAGACATTATCCCCAACAGAATTGTCTTACAAGCATATATTCTCTTAGCGAATATTATGTTTTATACATGTGAATTTTGGTTATGAGTATAAACATGCGCCGCGTGTGGGTTTGTCGGGATCGTTACCACTTCAACGGCGCGTCAATGTCTATTTTTTTTAAGATTTTTCTTAGGCAAAATTATCATCCGGGAGACATTATGCCTTCGCTTGAGGAGACTCTGCTTGTCTTTACCGACCTCGACGGCACGCTGTTGGATTTTCACACTCTCGACTGGCAGCCTGCGGCCCCCTGGCTGGAAAAGTTAATGGATGAACAGATACCGGTCATTTTATGCAGCAGCAAAACCGCGTCCGAGATGGATGACATCCAGCAGGAGCTGGGGCTTGGCGGGCTGCCCTATATTGCGGAAAACGGCGCGGTGATCCAGCCTGACGTACGGTGGGAAAACGCCGCACGGTTCATCTCAGAAAAGAAGCATGACGAGATCCGGCAGTGTATTGCCCGGGTACGCCAGGCCATGCATCTGAAATTCACCACCTTCGATGATGTGGACGAGCGCGTGGTCGCCGAATGGACCGGGCTGAGCCGTCCCCGTTCGGTGCTTGCGCGTAAACACGAGGCTTCCGTGACGCTGATCTGGCGTGACAGTGATGAACAAATGAAACGCTTTGCCGCCGAACTCGCCCGGCAGGGGCTGAAGATCGTCCAGGGAGCACGCTTCTGGCATATTCTGGACACCTGCTGCGGCAAAGACGTGGCGGTTCACTGGCTTGTGGACCAGTATCGCCTGCACGAGGGCTACGAACCGACGACCCTGGGCCTGGGCGACGGCCCCAATGATGCCCCGCTGCTGGACAGCGTAGGCTTCGCCGTGGTGGTGAAAGGCTTCAACCGGGAGGGTGTCAGCCTAAAGAACAACGATCCCGCCCGGGTTTATCACACTCAGCACACCGGGCCAGCCGGCTGGCGCGAGGGGCTTGATTACTTTTTGACGTGATCCTGCCAGATGACCCGGTTACGCCCGCGCTGTTTCGCCTCATACAGACGCGCATCGGCGGTGGATTGCAGATTTTCGAAGTGGTAATTGCCCTTCTCCTGCGCGCCAGAGACGCCAAACGACGCACTCACGCGCAGGGTGGTACTTTTCTTAATCAGGATCTCTTTGCTGTCGATACGCTCGCGGATCTGCTCTGCGACTTCCGCCGCCTCTTCAAGCGTCATGCCGGGCAGCACCACACAGAACTCTTCCCCCCCGACGCGTCCGGCAATATCTTTATCACGTAGGGTGCTGGCAATCAGCCCCGCGGCATGGGACAACACCTTATCACCCGCCTGATGCCCGAACCGATCATTGATGCTCTTGAAGCAGTCAAGATCGATCTGGATGACCGAGAAAGGCAGCGACTGCTGTTCACACTGCTTCGCCAGTATTTTCGCCTGCTCGAACAGTGACCCACGATTATTCAGCCGGGTCAGAGGATCATGCCAGGCCTGCCATTGCAGCGAGTTCTGCATCGAATACATATTACTGACCATGCGCCGGATCACCAGCCAGGAGATGAGCAGCATCGCGGTGAACAGCGCCCAAAGCAGTGCCAGCACAATGCTGATGCTGCCGAAATCGCCGCGCACCCCTTCATCCAGGGTGTGCACGCGCAGGATGACGCCATCAAAATGGTCGAGACGCTCCCAGCTGACAAAACGACTCCCCAGGCGAATGCCGCCTTCGGAATCCGATTCTGTCGCGTGCGCTATCTGGGCTAATTCGCGCGCGTCAAAATGATTAACGTCCGCAGCCGGTGATTCAGACGTCGCAAGCAGGGTAAGCCGACTGTCATACAGCTGGTATTCCCCCTCCGGGTTATCGCCGACGGCTTCCACCAGCAGGCGACGCAGGGTGGCAAAGGTGAAATCCATCGCCACCACGCCATACCAGACGTGATTGTAGTAAACCGGCACGCTGGCGGTAATCAGCGGCTTTTTGCCCACAAAGGAGGAAGGCGGCGAGATAAACCAGCGCACGGCACGCGCACGGTTTTCACGCTCGGACTGTTGGGTAAACCAGGGCTGAGTGACCAGATGGTAATAGCGCTGCACGATATCGCTGGAATTTCCCGGCGTATCCGTTTCCAGAAAGAATCCGGCGCGAGAGACATAAATCACGCGCTCTTCGTTGCGGGAAGGGCTGGATGCCAGACGCAGCAAATACCCCACTTCAAGCGCGGCGGACAGTTCATTATCAAGGTACTCATCATCACGGTTCAGAAGGGTTGTCTTTTCAACGAAAGCATCCGAAACACCGTTGATCGGTAACGTGCGCCGTTTATCAACCGCAATTTGCCAGGTGGGGGACGTGCGCAAATGCGCAAAACGCTTTACCGCATCATGCAGCGCGCCAAACGCTAGCGGCGTTTCCAGCGCATCACGCATGCTGTGGCGAAAAAACAGCATTTTATCGACGCTGAACTGAAGCTGTCTGTCCAGCGCACTGGCAACTGTTTCCAGATGGTTACGCTGGCTGGAGATATAAGCATCTTCCAGTACCACGACTTCGCGCCAGGTCAGGAGGGTGGAAAAGATCAGGACAACGATAAAACAGAGGTTAACAATCAAACGGGGATTGCTACGCTTATGCAGCCACTGCAAAAAAGATTGTTTTACAACAAAGGTATCGTGCTGCACACACACTCCCTGATTGTCGCTCACCATCCGATATGATAAGTCTTCTGCCAGTAAAAACGCCCGGCAAGGCCGGGCGTTGTGTGATTAAGCCTTGTCGCGTTTTTGCCTTTTATTCGCAGGCTGAAGCTCGTCTTCACGAAAAGCCTCCCGCTTAATGCCGTATCCATCATGCCACCGACACTCCACCATTCCGCTGGAATACCCGGTGACGATCATGCCTGGACCACCATTTTTAGGCTTAACTTCATCACTGATCAAAAAGACCATACCTGCCTCCTGTATCAGGGTGAAACGTTTTCAATTTAGACGAGGAACGGTCTTTTTGCATCCGGGGTCAGCAATAATTAATGCGATTTCCCGCGTACTTTTTCAACCAGCTTAACAACGGCTACCACAATCAGACCGACGATAAAGCCCAGTACGAGATTAAGCAGTGTGGGCAGGATCGCAGCGACTACCGCTCCCTGGCCTGACGCAAAATGTTCAATCATGTGATGCAGCGAAGCAACACCGTGCACGATAATGCCGCCGCCGACCAGGAACATCGCCAGGGTTCCCACCACCGACAAGGTTTTCATCAGCCACGGCGCCAGCACCAGCAGGCTTTTCCCGATGCCGCGCGCAATTGCGCTGGATTTTTTTTCCAGCCAGAAGCCGATATCGTCCAGCTTGACGATCAGCCCGACCAGGCCATAAACCCCTATCGTCACGAGGATCGCAATGCCGGACAGGATCAGCACCTGGTTCATCAGAGGGGCATCTGAGACGATCCCCAGCGTAATCGCCACAATCTCGGCCGAGAGGATGAAGTCCGTGCGGATCGCGCCTTTGACCTTATCGCGCTCGAACGTTTTTGGATCCTGCGCGGCCAGCGCTTCCAGACGCTGCTGACGCATTTCCGGGGTGTCTTTCTCTTTGCGTGCAGCGAACATATGCAACACTTTTTCGGCACCCTCGAAGCACAGGAACGCCCCGCCAATCATCAGCAGGGGCGTAATGGCCCAGGGTATAAAGGCGCTAATCAGCAGCGCCAGCGGAACGAGGATCACCTTGTTAATAAAGGACCCTTTCGCTACGCCCCACACCACCGGCAACTCACGGTTCGCCCGCACGCCGCTGACCTGCTGCGCGTTAAGCGACAAATCATCTCCCAGTACCCCGGCGGTTTTTTTCGCCGCCAGTTTTCCCATAACCGAAATGTCATCCAGCAAGGTGGCGATATCATCCAGCAATGTTAATAAGCTACTTCCTGCCAAAATCTCTATCCTTCTTTTTTTGCTAATTAAGTGAATAGTATGGAACAAAACTCACCGCCCGGAAACAGGCACCTCACGTCAACAAAAATTTCACATTAACTACACAATTAAAGCACTCGCCAGCCCGATAGTTTTGGCGTTAACTATGAGCGAACTTTTTATTTCGTCGTGAGGGACTATGCGTTTTCGGCATTTATTACCGCTCATTGGAGCACTCTTTTCCCTGTATATCATCTGGGGATCCACCTATTTTGTCATTCGTATAGGCGTGGAAAGCTGGCCCCCGCTGATGATGGCCGGTATTCGTTTCCTTACGGCTGGCGTGCTGCTGATGGCGTTTTTATTGCTGCGCGGCCACCAGCTACCGCCGCTGCGTCCCTTGCTTAACGCCGCCCTGATTGGCCTGCTGCTGCTGGCGGTGGGCAATGGCGCGGTAACCGTCGCCGAACACCAGAACGTGCCGTCGGGCATCGCCGCGGTGGTTGTCGCGACCGTGCCGCTGTTTACGCTCTGCTTTAGTCGTCTCTTCGGGATCCGCACCCGTAAGCTCGAATGGCTGGGCATCGCAATTGGGCTTGTGGGTATCATCCTGCTGAACAGCGGCGGTAACCTGAGCGGGAACCCCTGGGCTGCCGTTCTGATCATGATCGGCTCCATGAGCTGGGCCTTCGGCTCGGTCTACGGTTCCCGCATCGAGCTGCCCTCCGGGATGATGGCGGGTGCCATTGAGATGCTCGCGGCAGGCATTGTGCTGCTGCTTGCCTCCGCGTTGACGGGGGAAAAACTGACGGCGATGCCAGACCTTTCAGGTTTCCTGGCCGTTGGGTATCTGGCGCTGTTTGGCTCCATTATCGCCATTAACGCCTATATGTACCTGATCCGCAACGTCTCACCGGCGGTTGCCACCAGCTACGCCTACGTTAACCCGGTGGTAGCCGTGCTGCTGGGTACCGGTTTTGCGGGCGAAGTGCTGTCGACGATTGAATGGCTGGCGCTGGGTGTGATTGTCTTTGCCGTGGTGCTGGTCACGCTGGGTAAATATTTGCTGCCCGCGAAACCGATTATTACGACGTGTGAGGTGGAGAAACCGTGATCGGGTGAATGCCCTGGGTATCGATCTGCGCGGCCTGACCGCCGCCGCAGATCCACTCTTCCAGCCGCTCCGTCAGTTCCACGTCATTCAGCTTCATTCTTCCGCGCAGCGCGCACTCCCAGACAATCAGCACCCGCCAGCCCTGAGCGTAAAGCTGCGAAACATCGCGTTTATCACGCTCGACGTTCCTGCCAATCTTCTCCAGCCAGAAGTCGGTGCGTGTCGCCGGGACTTTAAACAGATAGCAGTCATGATGATGCCAGAAACAGCCGTGGGTAAAGATGATGCACTGGTACGCGTCGATGACGAAATCAGGACGCCCGGCAAGCGTGGCATCCTGAACCCTGAATTCAAACCCGACGGCGGTCAGGAGGCCCGCGATCCGTTTTTCAATCGCGGTATCACGCGTGCCGATGGCACGCATGTTTTTACTGCGCGTGGCCTTATTGTGAACGTCCGCCATTGACGGCCTCGCTCTGACGAAGCTGAACGGCCTTGCTGATGCGTGAGGCCAGCAGTTTTGCTACCGCGGCAAAGGCGGGTACCACCACCGAGTTGCCAAACTGACGATAGGCCTGGGTATCCGACACCGGGATGCGAAAACTGTAGCCCTGCGGCGTCTCAAAGCCCATTAAGCGGGCGCACTCGCGCGGCGTTAAGCGCCGTGGCCGGTGCTGTTGGTTCTGTGGATCGTCAAAATCTTTTTCGCCCAGCGCCTTATCCCAGCCCCGATCGATAAGAATTTCCGCGCCATCTTTGTAATAGCGCGCCGACAGCGTACGCGTCACGCTGTCAGGATTAAGCGGATTGACCATGCCAAACCCAAAGCCATTGCCTTTGGCCTGATGCTTTTTGGCATAGCGATAGAGGTATTTCCACAGCACCGGGGTCAGAATGAATTTCGCATCGACGGCGGGCTCCAGCAGATCGGCCACCGTCGGTCGGCGCGCCGGGTACAGCGAGGGTAAATCACGCAGCGTAAAATCGCCTTTCAGATTGAGATCGCGGCGAAAGCCCACCAGCACGATGCGTTCGCGATGCTGTGGCAGGAAGTGTTTGCCGTCGATAATTTTCGGATCGTCCGGCCCCATGTCCTCTGCATCCGCCACGTCGTAACCCAGTTCATCCAGCGTTTGCATGATAATGCGGAAGGTTTTACCGCCGTCATGACTCTTTAAATTCTTGACGTTCTCCAGCACAAAAATTGCCGGGCGGCGGGCATCAATAATCCGGGCAACGTCAAAGAAGAGTGTTCCTTGCGTATCACAGGCAAAGCCGTGTGCGCGTCCCAGCGCGTTCTTCTTCGACACGCCAGCCAGCGAGAACGGCTGACACGGAAAACCTGCCAGCAGCACGTCATGCGCCGGAATGGTATTGCGAATGTGTTCGGCGGCCTCTTCATCGCTGACGCCGGTTTTGTGGCTCAGCGTGACATCACGAATATCCGCGTTGAACTGGTGCGCATCGGGATCGCAGTACCAGTTGGCTTTATAGGTACGGACGGCATGTTTATTCCATTCACTGGTGAACACACACTGCCCGCCAATAGCTTCAAAGCCATGGCGAATGCCGCCGATACCGGCAAAGAGATCGATAAAGCGAAAGGCATAATTTGGATGCGCAGCAGGAGGACGCGGCAGCAAATTTTGCAGATAGCGGAACTCACCGTCGCTCAGGCGGTGCCCTGCCCTGTCGCTTATCAGCAGCCGCTTGAGTATCGCCGGGCTCCAGTGGCTCTCGCCATGGGCCACCAGCTGGTTTGCCAGCGTTTTAGCATCATACATTTCCAGCAGCTGACGCAGGAGTGCCTGCACGGCTGCCGTTGATTTCTCAACCCGCTCAGGCGCGGGCACAGTCACTGATCGATTTTCCTGCATTCTCTTAACCGGACAATAAAGACAGAAAACAGAGTACCACAGTTCAGGATCGCACACTGCGACGGAAATGGGTCAATATCTGACTGTCGGTTCCGAGGTAATCGCCCTGTAATTCGGCACTCAGCTTCGCCATAAACTGGATCAGAAAATCGGCATTGTGACGCGCAAGTTCGCGCCCCCGCGCAGTTTGCATGGTGTCCGGCAGGCGCAGGAGTTTGGTCTGAAAGTGGTCGAGCGCGAAGGCTTTATCATCCAGCGCTCGTGTTCCGGCAAACGGGTCGTCGGCATCAAACAGCGCGGCGCCCAGCGCACCGGAGACGGCAAAGACGCGCGCCAGGCCGATAGCGCCTAACGCCTCCAGCCGGTCGGCATCCTGCACAATTTTGGCCTCCAGGCTTTGCGGCGCGATACCGGCACTGAAGCTGTGCGCTTCAATGGCATGTTCAACGGCTGCATAACGATCGGGCGGAAAATCAGGAAAATCGCGACTGAGGATCTCGCGCGTTTCTCGCGCTGCCAGCCGCGAGGAGTGGCTGCGTTGCGGGTGATTTTTCGGCAGGCTGACAATGTCATGGAAGTAGCATGCGGTCAGCACAACCAGCGGATCGCTATCCTCGTCAGCCATTATGGCCTGCGCGGTAATCCAGACGCGGCGAAAATGGGCGATATCGTGCGCCGCATCATCAGTAAAATGATTTTCGTCGAGCCAGCGCTCAAAACGGTGCTGCCACTGCGCAAGTTCCATCATCCCATCCTGTTGCTCAAAAGAGAGTGAATTATAATACACCCGAATCAAAATCTTTAATAAATAGAATTACGAAATACTTAAT
>NZ_JBLVXX010000043.1:0-47443 GCF_048283985.1 Enterobacter cloacae complex sp. 6730903
ATCAGCAATAGCCAGAGCATTGCCGATAATTGCTTCGGCTGTCTGCTTATTCGAACCCACGGCAGCAGCCAGGCCATCGGCGTTCTCCTTAATTGCATCAGACAGTTCCGCGAATTTAGCGCTACTATCGACCGCATTTTCAATCAAATCCTTAAATACGTCAGAGTCTTTAATCTCCTCCAGGATTGCATCGGTAATGTCGGAAACATCGATGCTGGCCTGTCCCCGCACCCATTCTGTGTAACCTGATTCGTTGCCGCTGCGGTCCACCAGCTGCGCGCGGAACCAGAAAATCTGCCCAGCCTTAAGGCCCATCTGCTGATATTTGCGCTGCGGGTAAGGCACATCGGCCAGCAGCATCGCATCGTCTTCAGAACCGGTCAGGCTGTACTGAATTTCCGTCTTCAGCGTGTCGTCGGTATTCGCCGGGAATCCCCAGTTTAGCTCGATGCCGAAAACCACATTTTCAGAAGCGATGAAGCCAACCGGCTTCGGTGGATTGCCCACTTTACCCGTAAGATTTACTTCTGGTGATGTCGCCCACACTGATGAAACGTCGCTGGCGTTCACCGCCCTGACGCGGACCAGATAGCGACCCGAGTAGATACCCTGCACTTCAAAGCCGAGAGAAGACGTTCGGGGCACACTAATCCAGTTGCCGCTGTCACGCCGCCATTCCGCCTCGTACGCAACTGCACCCTGAACAGCATCCCAGGCAACGCGCATGGTGGTAATCGCAATGTTCTGGTTAACCGTAGAGTAACTGTCTACGACGATATTTCCTGGGGGAGCCTGAACCCCTGGCGGAATGACACTGACTGGCCGCTCGTCCAGTCTTGCGCCGGTATCAACAGCGGAATAGATATCAGGGTTGTAAGTCGTCCCGGTGACCTCGAAAGTACCGTCGTTGTTGTCCCGCGTTCCCGTAACACGGAAAAACGCTATAAACAGATCGTCAGAGTCCACACCCCAGTTACATTCAGCCTCCGGCGTTTCGCTGTAGGGTGTGGTGACAGTGACTGTGTTTCCGTTAACGGCCTGGACGGTTCTGGCCTGAGCTGTGCCTGACGGAAGATTCAAAAACAGCCTGTTACCGGCTTTCACATCAGCAGCGCGATCGAGGGTTATGTTGCGGCCGTTAACCGCACTCACCCTGCCGCCGATAGTTCTTCCGGCCAGCTCGTTAGCAGCCACGCCGATCACCTCACCAACAGGGGGGACGTCCATGCCTGTGCTGAAGGTCACCACCTCGCCGATACCGTTGGTAAGCAGCGCCCAGCGCCCCCGCCGGTTTGCCTCTGACTGCCTGGTGCAGCCGATCGCAGTCATTTCGAGCTGACGATAATCGAAGCGCATGGCCAGATCGCTATCGTAAACAGGCTCAGGCGTATCTTTGTAGTGGTTGGCAGGGTCTGACCAGTTCACCAGCGCGGCAGTGTTTCGGGTGGTTTCACTCGGGTCCGCAAAGGTAAATTTACCCTCAACTACGCTGGCGTGGTTATAGATATGCCACACATCGCGGGGCATATCAGCCAGGACATACATCTTATTGTCACCCCAGTACGTCATGCCGCGAAATATACCCGCCAGATCACGAAGTACGGTCCAGGCGTCATTACGGTCCTGGATATAAACGTTGCAACGAAAACGCGGCTCCGTCCCGCTGCCGCCCTTGCCGTCTGGTACCAGCTGATCGCAATACTGGGCGATGCGATAAAGTTCCCACTTGTCTATCTGAGTCGCATCGATTCTTTGCCCCAGCCCGAAACGCTCGTTCAGAATGATGTCGTAATAAATCCAGGCGGGGTTATCCGTCCATGCCCATTTAAACACACCTTCCCATGTACCAGAGTAAGTGCGGGTTTCAGGATCGTAGGTATCAGGTACACGGATGATTCTCCCCTTCGGATTGCACACAACCTGAGGAATGCCATTAGGGAACTGCTTTGCGTCAAACTCTACATACAGCAGCGCTGTGTTAACGTAGCGAAGTTTGGCGTCAATAATTTCAGTTACAGCTACAACGCGCATGGTGTCCACGATATTCACGCTCGTGGAATCCGGCGTGATTCTGCGAACCCGTAACTGCCAGCCAGTCGAGGATTTTGGAAGGTTAACGCGGTGACTGCGCTCATAAAGCGACGTGGTTTTGTCATCAACAGCACCGTTAACCACCGTTTCATACGGCCCGCCATCGACCGACAGATCGATAGCATACTCGACGCGGGTGCCGACTTTATCACCGTTGTTTTTCTGGAGTAAAAGAGTTGGCCATCCCAGGCGAATTCGCAGCGCAGAGAGCTGCGTGTTGGATACCGCGCGCACGTACGGCACAGCCTGTTTCAGCTCGTATGAAACCTGAAGTTCGTTTTCAATGCCGGGGAAGCCCTGAATGTAGTCCTGGTCCTGAGTACCGGAACGGAACTCATATTTCACATTATTGAAGTTATAACTTCCGTCGGCGTTCTGAAGAGGCGTGTACGAAGATGAGTCACCAAGAAAAATGTTTTTACCATCAAGCCCGCCAGCGAACTCACCCTCTCCAAGCGCAATCAGCACCTTTGCCCTTGCAATGGACTGAATGCTGTCCGGTGCTTCAACGGGTGTTCGGGTCTGATTGCTGCCACCTTTACCGCGGCCTTTGATGATCGTCGTCGTCATATCGCGTCCATAAAAGAAGCCACCGTCAGGTGGCTTGAAATGGGTAGTTTGGTTTATTGCTGATCTTCTGCATAAATCCCGGCTGAGATAATCGCACCGCCTATTTCCCTCTGTCCGTAAAGCAAAGGAACGGGGTTACCGGATGCCGTAGTATTGACGGGTCCGCCAAACGCATAGGAAGGCTTATTATCTGGGTCCTGTCGCATCCTCAGACCAGCAACCTGAGGGGAAAGCATTTGCACTACACCACCCACAGCCATAGAACCAGCTGCGGCATATAGCGCCATTTGTGTACCTGCTGCCCATCCTATTGGGTTCCACCAGGTAAAAGCCGCAATTGCGGCGGCAGTAACAATTTGAAAGAGGCCAGCCCTTTTACTGCCGCGTATTACAGGGATAATGCGAAGTTCATCGCCAGGTCCAAGAAGATCAAACTCTTCCTTTCCTATGTTTATTTGGTTTCGGAAGATGACAAAGTCCAGCCCCTTCGCTCTGGTCTCACGCAGGTAGGCATCAAATCCATCAATTGTGTTAGATAGCGCCCTGAATACCTCACTGGCAGACGTTAACGCGCGGCGGTGGGTCCTGCCAAATCGCTGAGCCATTGAACCACTGAGTTTAATGACGGTTTTTCTTTCCATTACATCAAATCCTTATAGCGCAGAATTTTGATGGTACGGTCACGATAATAGCCACCGTATGGAATGCGCTGACTTAGCTGGCCATACATGTGGTGAAGGAGCACATTACCCTCAAGCAAAATACCCGCGTGGTTTGGGACTGCGGACTGTACCTGCATGATCACCATGTCACCTGGCTGGGAAGGCCCGTCGAACTCCCTGAATCCACACTCATACCAGTTGTCCATGTAGAGGTTTTCGCCCTGCTCCCACCAGTGGCGATCTACGCTGTAGTTGGGCAGTTCAATGCCGTGCTCGATGCGGAAATAGTCCATGATGAGAGACCAGCAGTCTGCATACCCGAGTACAAACTGGCGCCCTGTGAGGGGACGGTCTCCGCGAGGCATGACGGTGCGAATGTCGCCCTCCGGCCACGATGCAATAATCCACGGCAGTTCCGTGGCATCACACATCAGCATGTCGAGCTCGCTCGGTTGGGTTGTTGCACCGTCGCCGGGGTGACTGTGGACGATCGCCACCACAGTGCCCTGCTCTTCGGCGGCCGCATAATCCTCAGGATTGAGTTCGAATTGCTCAGTCGGCGACTCAGCATTATTTTTGCAGGGGATGTACTTCTCCACCCGCCCCTTCTGGATAACCACGCCACAGCACTCTTCAGGGAAGGATGCGGCGGCATGTGCCAGAATGGCGCTAACTGTTTTGTCGCGCATAATTATCCTCTCAGAAGTGAAGCCCCAGGAAACCCGCCATAATCCAGCTGTTCATTCTCTCCGAAGCGAGGTTTACAGCCTGTTGACAGCAGTCCGGAGCAAACATCCTGTGAAGGATCGTCCACCCGGTTGCCGTCTTTATCGAACCAGCCGTTTTGCCCGGCGTAGGTGCAGCCGTTCCCCGTTTTGTACCAGCCCCGCATGCACCACGTGCACATTGGCTGAATTTGCCGGGTCGGAATGAGTTGCCCGCGCAAATCGGCTGGACTGGAAAGCTCAAACTCTACGGTTTCATCGTCTGATCCTGATTTACGGTCGATGTAATAAACCTGTTTGCGCTCCTCGTTGGGATTCGCAGTTGGGTTCCCGTCAGGAAAATTTCTTGCGTCCAGGTAGTGGGCGAAAGTGTCATGGATGATCACCTTTGCCTTAGCCATCCCCTGAAACCTTCGGCACAGCGCGCCAATCGTGCCACTGATGTTTGCCACGGTGAGAGACGGCCGTGAACTCTGGCCGTCACTGCTTACAGATATGCCGGTCAGTTCATACGGCCACGCGCCATACTCCTGCCCCTGCCACCACACCGACTTCGGCTCAAGTTTTGACTCGTCGCCGCCTGCGGCGATGATTTCCGCCTCGGTATGCGGGATTGTCTCGTTGTGAAAGCGAAGAATACCCGCACCGAACGCTGAGCCGTCCACCTCGATCAGGCGGACGCGCTTACCCGGTTCCAGTTTCTGGACATCAGATGAAATGCTCATGGATGGTATGCCTGTATGAATGTGCTGCTGAGGGTGTATTTCTTGTTGCCGTGGGTAGATATCTGGAAGGATTCCGCGCGCCATAAGCCTGAGGGCTCAAGCGGCGGCTTCCAGATAAATGACTTCCACCCTGCATGTCTGTTGAGAAAGTTTTTAATGGCCTGAATGTAAGCCTCGTCGCCGGTAAAGCTCACGCTCCACTGAGGTGTTACCGGGTTGATGCCGTCCCCGGCCACCTGTGTATAGCCATCACCAAACTGCGCCTTTCGGGTACGAAAACTTGTATCAACCTGAGAGGCAACCTTTGGGCACCAGCTGAAGGTTTCGACTGCCATGGTTAAACTCCCTTGATTAATCGCCACAGAGGCGAGCCCGGCATGCTGGCCTGTTCGTTAATGACACCAGTGATGGCATCCTTAAGCTGCCTGCCTGCTGCTCCGGCAGTACCCTGACTGGACGCCTGTGGAGATCCGCCCTGAATATTGATATCGCCGAAGTTAACTGAAGGCACACCGCCAGAGACCTGCGGCATCCCCACTGCGCGAACGGCAAGATCACCATTAGGTGCCCGCGTGAGGGGCATGATTGCTTCAGGACCTGCCTCGCCGAAAATCCCTGCGCCTTTAGCAAAAGCAAACAGCTGAGGTGTCTGAAAAACGCCATTGCTGTAAGCGCTCAGGGACGGAGAGTCGTAAACATTACCCTTCGCATTAAAGGTAAAGTTCGCGCCGGCATTCTGAATAGCGGTACCGCTGCTGGCGGTTGCGGCTGACGAGGCGCCAAAACTGAACAGTGATCCAATTGAGCTGACGCCATTAGCAACAGCCATGTTGACCAGAACGTTCTGGATAATCTTCAGTACGCTCACGCCCCAGTCCTTCCAGCTGTCAACGTTGCCATTGAGCATGTCGGTGATCGTGGTGACCGCGCCACCCATGGCCTGCTTCATGCCGTCAGCAGCCATGGAAGAATAATCAGTAGCTTCGTCCACCCAGTTCGCATACCCCTCAGACAAGCCCGTCATCCAGTCGTCACGCTGCGCATCAGAAGCGACGTAATATCCCTCCTGGTCGCGCAGGCGCTCTTCGAGGTAGCGCTTATTAAGTGCCAGCCCCTGCTGATAGAACGTCTCGTCGATTTCACCAGCCTGGCGCTGGCGAAGAAGATCGGTATTCTTCTGCTCGAACTCCTTACGCAGGTTGAACTGCTCCTGAAGTCTTTCCCGGAACCGGGTACCCTGCCCGTAACCAAGCAGTTGCGCTTCATTAGCTGCGCGGGCGCTGGCGTTACTGTCGGCAAGGTTGGCTTCGTAATTTCGCAGTTGCTCACGCAATTTAACCTGGTCAATCAGCGCTGCATTCTGCAATACCGTCTTTTTCTGGGCTTCCGTCAGAGAAGCAAGTTCGCCCTGGCTGACCTGATATTTAACCTTCGCCAGTTCAGTATTCTGACCTTGCAGGGCGATCTGCTCTTTTTGCTGCTTGATAAGGCGCTTATACACATCCTCTGTTTTCTCTCCTTCGGTTTTACCGCCCTTCGCCTTGGGTTTGTTGGCCTCATTATTCCGCCATTCAGCCAGACCGTTATTAATCAACTCCTGACGTCCAGTCTGGAATTGTGGATCACTGGTTAACCCCAGGTCATCGGCTGCATAACTCAGCCGCAGGCGCTCTTTGGCCTCCCCCTTCAGGCGTGACAACTCCAGATCCCGGCGGCTCTTTTCGATGGCATCGGTTTGCTTTTTGTCGAGGTCTGCCTGCGGGAGTCTGAGCGGGACGTTAGCCAGCCCCTGGCGAGCCATGAGAAGTTGATTGCCCAAACCAAGAAGTTTATTAAATTCAGTATGCTGCCCATTCATCATAATTAGTGACTGATATACAGCATTCTGACGCCAGGCTTGCTCACGTATCAAATCGTTACGACGCCGCTCTATTTCTTCGAGGGCCTGCTGAATTCCGCGAGACTTATCTCGCATATCATTCAATTTTCCCTCTTCAACCGCGAGTTGATCAGTAACAATCGCGATAGCGCTTAAAATATTGGCATCGTTCTCGCTGGTAATGCCCGGCTTACCACGGGAGGCATTAAGATCGTCAATTTGAGACTTCAGGTCACCAACCTTCCTTGCTTGCTCATCAATCAGACGATTTTGCTCGACAAGGGCTCCAACAGTCCTACCACGGTTGTCATCCGTTTCCGATAAGGACATGCGAGATGTTTTCTCTCTAATCTCGTCAATTTGACTGGCATACTCCTGTGCAGAACGACGAGCCTGCTCCTGATTCTGATACATCGCATACCAGGCGCCTGCTCCCAGCATCACCAGCCCAGGCACGCCACCAATCAAGCCAAGCGCACCACTCATCAGCCGAGTACCGACAGATGTTACGCTATTGAGATTGCTCTGAGTCGAAACGCGGTTTGCAAGGTTCCGGCTTAAGGAGGCCTGTGTCGCGGCCAAACGCCTTTCTGCAACAGCCTGGGCATCGGCGTTTTTTGCGGCCACCAGCCCTGCCTGTGCACGTTCAAGCGCAGTTCTGGCTCTGACTTTTTCCGTAGCGGTGCCAGTTGCAAGAGCAGTAGTCAGCCTGGCTTGAGCTGCTGTAACCTTTGCTTCCGCTGCCGCAATTTTCTCTTGCTGAGCAGCTTGGACATCTGCGCTTCGTGAACGCTGAACAGCTTGCTGGGCTCGATAAACTTCAGCCCTTGAAGCTGCAACAGCAGACTGAGCCGCTTTATCCTGCGCAACAGCAAGTGCGACCTCTGACTTAGCCGCAGAAATTAGCGCGCCGGTTGCGCTCGTGGCGCTAGTTACTACTCCACTGAGATACCTTGCCAGCCCAACACCAACAAGCGCACCCGCCACTGTTGTGATCGTGGACATATTGTCTGCAACATCACTCAGTGCGCCACTTACTGCCGATGATGTAAATGAATCAAGCGTTTGGGCAACCCCGTCCAGGCCACCAGATAGCGCATCGGTAGCACCTGTAGCCTGGTTGACACCGCCAACCCATGCCATGAACGAGTTTGTGACTTTTTGCAGGGATCCGGAAACTGTTTGCGGCATGCTGGCAAACTCACCCTGTAATGAGCCCAGCTGGCTCATTAATGCAGGTACAACCTTATCAATCGTAAGTTGCCCCTGGTCAGCCATGCTCTTCAGGTCTTTTCTGGCCACGCCCATTCCGGCGGCAAGTGCGCGAATAACACGATCACCTGCTTCGTTAACGGCGTTGAATTCTTCACCACGAAGAACGCCTTGTGCGAGCGCCTGACTGAACTGAGTGATAACAGAACTCGCCTCCTGAGTGTTAGCCCCAGAAAGCTTAAGACCGGTAGAGACAGCTTCTGTAATTTTCAGAACTTCGTCAGAGCTATAACCGTACTCGCGCATTGAGGCAGCTGCGCGAGAAAAAAGGTTTGCGTTATCTGAAAATGCCGTGCCGGTTCTTTGGCTTATTTCCATTAACTGCCGCTGAGAGGCAGCAAAATCATCAGCAGAAGATGAGGCCTGCTTTAGACGAGCGTTTACTGAATTCCACTCATCGGCAATCTGAACAAGTTTACCTGTCGCAAAGGCAGCTGTAGCAGCGGCTGCTGCTCTCCCTACTGATGCAAATCCATCAGTCAAATCGGATAGAGCCCTTTCGCTCTCACGGGCGGCGGCGGCGGCCTGTCGTCCACCATTTTGCATGGTACGGTAATAGTCTTGCCCCATACGTGAGGCGCGGGAAATTTCCGTCTGGAATGACTGCGAGTTAGCGGAAATTTTGATTATTAATTCGCGTAAGGTTGCCATCACATTTCTCCAGGCGAAAAAAACCCCGCCGGAGCGAGGTTTAATTTGTTGCTGCTGTGCCGGGTGCCTCCCGGTGAGTCCTCCAGTCAAAGAACTCGCGATCTCGTTTACGTTTCTCATCAGAGAAATTTGACTGTACGCCCATCCGCATAGGTGGATTCACAGCAGCAACATTATGCTAACTTAGGAGTTCGTATCTGACAAACTCATTTTGAACAAGTATTGGATTTGAAATTATTGGCTGCGACCCACTGCCAGTTAAACGGATAACCAGCTCGATACTGAGTTTGTTCAACCACCTTACGAATGCCATAAATTTGCACCGTTGTTTCTTGTCCGCCAACCATGGCCACACCAGAACAAATAGGGTCCTGTTTATCAAGCAGGCCGGCACAACCTGAAAGCACGCTAGAGATACCCAGGGCCAAAATAAATCGTTTCATTGCACATCCTCTTAGTTTTTTCTCAGATTAACAGCAATTTATTTTGGATTAAACTCGTGTTAAAGCAGGCTCGGGATTGTAATCACCAAATTTCTTTAGCCAGAGAGTAAAAAGAATGTTCTTACTGTGTCGCAGCTGTAAGTGCAGCCTCAAGTCCTGCAAACGGGTCTTTTGTTGCTGATTGCTCGTCACCACCCCAGCGCAGGATCGCATCGTCCAGCGGTACTTTTGCCCCCTGTGATCCGTAGATGGCAGAGACGAGCTGGGCGGCCTGAATGTCCCCGCGAATATCGCCAACCGGACTTTGCCTGTCGAACTCAATCCACATCAGAAGCTCGCTTGCCGTCATGTTCTGCCGTAGTTCTGATAGCGTGCGCCCCATCCGGAGCGCAAGCGACATCAGAAACTTTATGCCGGGGGTTGAGACTTTTCCCGCGCTTCGTCCGCGTTGTTAATCAGGTCAAGCGCCTGTTTGAGCAGGCGTGAGTGTACGGGTCCGTAGATTTCACGCACCTGCTCTTCTTCATCTACGCTGAATACCGGTTGCTTATCGGTGTCACACAGAACGTCAATGAAGAGCACAACGTCAGCGCAAAGATTACGGTGTGCCTTTTCCGATATTGACACATTTTCATCATCAGCACCCGCTTTCACCACTTCCTGCCAGCGCAGCCAGGCTTCACCTGACGGCTCACGGAGAACCACTTTGACGCCTTCCCACTCAGGAACGGCGACCGTCTTATGACGAAATCCCGACATCTTAGCCAGGGCGAGATTTTTAATATTCTTCATGAGACCTCTCAGGAGCCAGACTCGATGTTTTCAGGCTTACCTTTCAGGCGCAGGGAGAACGTTGCCGCCACTACGCCGTTGGTACCGGAAGACCAGGTGTGCTGGCGGATTTCAGCCAGGAACTTAAAGCCCTTGCCGGACGGGAAGATAACCTGGAAAGCGTAGGTCGTATCGTTGTCATACGCTTCACGCAAGGCGTCCTGCGCCGGATTCTTGTAGAAGTTACCGGATAGAGAGATTTCTGACGGAGAAGGCAGGCCGTTGATGTTCTCCTGCTCGGTAGAGCAAAGCGTTGTTACGTCGATATCCTGCTTCTGACCACCGGTGAACTGAATTTCTTTGATGGTGCAACTCAGATCGAGGAAGGTTGCGGAATCCATCGTTTCTTTGGTGGCTGGCAGAGAGGAAATAAGGATCTTCGTCAGCTGCGATTTTTCATAAAGTGCAGACATAGCTGTCTCCTGGAAAAAGAAAACCCGCCATCAGGCGGGTTCGTTGGGTGAATTAATTGTCAGGGGGTAACCCTGAAATCGAGGGTCATGCGGTAGAGTCGTCGATGGGGCTCGTATCCGGGGAGCCTGGCGACCTCCGTCGGGTTTAGTGGCCGTAGCGCCACTAGAGCATCTTCCACGAGCGCGCGCGCCTCTTTGATGGAGGTTGAGTAAGCATCTACCTGAATGGAAACCCTGCTCTCTGCCTGGCCACACAGCACGTCAGCGGAAACATCATCGACGATGGAAAAAATAATCCAGGGTGGCGAGACAGACGGCTTTCCGTCACTACCTAATGGTGCAACGTAGGGATATACCCGTCCTTGCGCCAGGGGAGAAAGCAAGGCGTAGATATCATCTTCATTCACTTGCTCAATACCTCATCAATAGCCTGATTCATTCTGGCAATAGCGACGCTGGCGGCCTCTTCCTCGCGCGTATCGTAAGCGGGTCGCACAAAAGGATGCGCAGGCATGTTGGCCGTTCCCAGCTCCACAAAGCGCCAGTAAAAGGCGTTTCTCGGGTTATTCGCCTTCATCGTGTTATCGCTGTTACCGGTGCGCGGGTTAACCACACGAATATGGACGCCGGAAGAAATCTCCCCTCGGCGGCGGCTTTTTTGGGTAACCACCACCACGTTTTTTTTCAGTTTCCCGGTGCGCACTGGTGCGCGGGCGATCACCTCTTCCTTAAGCACTTCGGCGCCAGCGCGCGTGGCATCACGCAGGACCTTGTTGTTTTCAGCGCGGCTAAGCGCCTCCAGATCCTTTGCTATGTCATTTAACCCGGAAAAATCGAGGCTCGTCTCAATCATTTTTCGATCCCCTGCTTACAAAGAATTTCGAGCTGAATACCGCGAGAATCAGGTATCGGTGGACCAACGATATTCAAAATGGTCCCTTTGAACGGGCCAGTCATAACCCTGAGTCTGGACGCAGCAGTTATATCGTTACGAAATCGAGTCCATACCCTGATAGTGGCTACGGCCGTTTCTGCACCAGCGGCTACTAACTCACGCCCACTGATGCCCTTAACTTCTGCCCAGGTTTCTGCGCAGTCATGCCACGTTTCAACAGGCTGACCAGAAGGGTCTCTGGATGTTGTTATGTTCTGAATAACCACCCTGTCTCTCAGTCTTCCGGCCTGCATAACCCCTCCTACACTCCGTAAATTCGGTATGGCTGAAGCAGGGATTCAACTGCAAGCGGGACCTCTGCAACGGTTTGCCCGATGGCAACGGATTCCCGGTTTGCATACCAGTGACCGATAAGCAGTAGCATGGCTGCCTTGACATCATCATTGAGCAGGATCGGGTCCGGGTCGTCAGCGTAGCCAGGGCTGCTTTCCTTTTCATAGAGCGTTCGGCGTGTCCATGTCTGGACGTACCGGGCCGCCGCACCTGTGTAAATCTCCAGCAGAGCATCATCACCCGTAAAGTCGGTATCAATGCGGCAATGCTGTTTCACCACATTCTGATCAAGCATTTGTTTGCCCCGAAAAAAGCGGCCCGAAGGCCGCAATAGTTATCAGCTACCCGCGCCGGTGCTGAATGAACCGTACACGAACGCTTCAGGGCGTTTCACAGCCAGCGCCAGACGTTCTTCGCAGCGAATGGAGATCATGTTTTTCTCGAAGTCGTCGGCGTTTTCGGTGGAGATAACCACGTTGGCATCTTCACGATCGAACAGTTGAGCTGCGGCATTGAATGCGCCTGTCAGGAATTTGCCCTGGAAAGCTGCTGCCTCAGTTGCTACCACCGGAAGCCCCCAAAGCGTAGGGCCAGTCAGAGATGCCGGGTTAGCCAGGATATAGCGGCCCAGACTGTCTTTCGTGAGCTCAATTTTCGCCCAGTCGATGAAGTGCAGAACGTGGCCAGATGCAGGGAAACGAGCCAGTTGAGCCTGAAGCATTGCCAGGCGCAGATCATCAATCCCGTTCTGGCTCTCAACAGAAAATGCCGGGTCGAATGCTGAGGCCTGAGGAACGATGCCGTGCAGGTGCACACCAGTTCCGTCGCCGAACAAGATTTCCTGTTCCTCAACATATTTCAGGCCGTAACGCATCTCAGCGTCAACCGTAGACTGGAGTTGAGCGAAATCGTCAAGGATCTGCTTGGATGCCTTAAACATGTGCGCGATGGTTGTCACCGGCGTGATTTTAGTTGCGAATTCAATATCGCTGTAAGGTTTGGCAGTCCCCTCTGCAACGACTTTCGCTGCATTGGTAAAGCCCGTTTGCTGCACCCAGAAAATAGCCGGTGAAGATGTGCGGCCAGGCGCAATCAGATCACGAATGAAGAGACGCTGTTTTGGTGCTGTGTCGATGCCAGGCAGTCGCTGTGGTTCAACCACGCCATCTGCAACATCTGTAGAAAGCAAGGCCGCGTGAACTGGGACGCTTACGCGCTTATTGCCTTCAACGCTCGCGGCAAAGGCCTTCAACGCCTCGCTATTAATCACCACCTGTCCAACAGTTTCGGTAACTTTAGCAGCGTTGTTCAATGGCATTTGGGCAACATGCTGTTCCAGCTCACCAAGGCTGGCCTTAAGGGTTTTTTCAGCTTCCTTAAGAGCATTGAGCTCTGTCGCCATTTTATCTACAACATCTTTGGTCTGAGCTGAGAGCTGACCATTCTTTTTCGCTTCGGTCAGTGCCTCTTCTGCTTTCGCGTTGAATTTGCTGGTTGCATCTTCAATGCTGGCAGTGACTTTTTTCAGAATTTCGTTTACTTCAGACATAAAGGGTCCTTATTTGACTAACGCCGCAAGAGCGCTTTCAAGTGAATTGAGGGTTTCAGGTTTGATCTCTTCGGCAGCGCCCGGCGTACCGTCGTTGGTGGTGACAGCGCCAGGCATGCCACCGGATAAGGCTTTAATGAGTTTTCTGCGCTCAGAGCGCGGGGTGTTGGTTTTAGCCAGCAGCGCATCAAGTTTTCGAAGCGCGGCCGCGGGTGATTCATCGCCATCACTGACCGCATCAGCAGAAAGCAGGCTGTCTGCCAGTCCCTTCGCCACAGCGTCACTGCCACCGATGTAACTCTCGGCATCCATCAGTTTCTGAACGGCTGCCATATCAAGGCCGGAACGCGCCGCGTAGATGTCTGCCATAGCGTTATCGAAGGGCTCCAGAGACTGTGCCAGTTCCGCGAAGTCATGGCGGTTACCCATCGCGTAGAACCAGCAGTTGTGGATCATCAGGAAGGCACCACGACCGATCTGAATATCATCCCCGGCCATCGCAATGACTGAGGCAGCGCTGGCGGCGATACCGAGCACCTTCACCGTCACACGGCCTTCGTATTCACGTAGAAGGTTGTAGATTGCCAGGCCTTCGAACATGTCACCGCCAGGGGAGTTGATATTGACCGTGACGTCGGCGCCATTCATCGCCCGTAGCGCACCGGCGATACGTTTGGCTGTTACGCCTTCACCCCAGTAGTCCTGCCCGATCACATCAAAAACAGAAATACTGTTGTCGTCGGTGGACGCGGCTTTGATCCCGCCATCCCAGCGATCCAGGGCGGAGGGTAAAGTTTCACAGGTGACTCGCGCGCAGGGGCGACCCGCCGGTGCTGCCGGAAGTTGTTTTTTGCTCATCAGGAAAGTGCTCCTAAGCGGCCTGTTTCAGCGGAGATTGTTCAAAGGAAATATCAGGGAATATGTGGTTATGCAGTTCTCTCAGGGCCAGAGCCTGAACAGCAGGATTGCTGCTTTCGAGATTTTTCAGTTGCGTCAGGTTGAGCTGAACGGTGTAAATGTCACCCCCTTCAATCGGTGGCATATTCTCAAGACGGCGCACGTCATTGCGGGACATCCACCCATTCTGGAGCGCGCTGGTATAGTACGCAGCACGGCCCGCGCTGTCGGCGCGCAGCAGTCCTTCTACAGAGAACTCCGCGAACACCTCATCATCGCTGTCCAGCAGGCACCGCCCTATTTCCTGCTCTATGTTCACCAGCAGGGGGCGCAGGGTATGTGTCAGGAACTGGAGGTTCATGCCCTCCAGACTGGATGCCCAGCTGCTTTGCTTCGTGGTGTGACCGACCATGAAAGGCGGAACGCGAAACCAGCGGCAGATCTCCTCAATGCTAAAGGCGCGGCTTTCCAGCATCTGGGCGTCTTCGGGATTCATGGTGACGCCCTGGTACTTCAATCCGCCTTCAAGCACCATGATTTTCCCGGCGTTTTTTGAACCGGTAAATGCAGCCATGTAGCTGCGAAGTCTTTCACGTTGTTCGTCAGTCAGCGCATTCTCAGCGGAGAGAAAACCTGAACTCTGAAGCCCCTGTTCAAATATCTTCGCAGCAGACTCCTCAACCGCCATTGCAGAACCGATCACATCCCGGCCTGTTTTCATCGGCATCATGCCGCAAACGCCGTCAAGACCGAACCCGCGAATGTGCATGATGTTTTTGACGGGAATGACTCGCTCGTTACCGTTTTCAGTGTATTTGTATT
Organism: Enterobacter cloacae complex sp. 6730903; assembly: GCF_048283985.1. Taxonomy (NCBI): domain Bacteria; kingdom Pseudomonadati; phylum Pseudomonadota; class Gammaproteobacteria; order Enterobacterales; family Enterobacteriaceae; genus Enterobacter; species Enterobacter cloacae complex sp. 6730903. Next base: position 14,759 of record NZ_JBLVXX010000043.1, read on the forward strand.
CCAGCGCCCCGGTCGTGAGACGTTTAACCACCATGTTCTGCGGCAGCAAAGGCACCAGCGAAACCAGGCGGTTTGCGATGAATTTCTTCTCAATGAAGGCGTTCCCGCGCAGGCAAATACTGGCGACCACCATCAACATAAATCGTGATGGTGTCATTTCTGAATTGGGTCGGCGGCATAGTATCGAGTAGGCCGGATGATCGGTTGCCGCTTTACGCGAACCGTCAGGCTGTCGAACGTATATTTTCAGCGGAAGTGTTGAAATAGACTCGCTTAACAGCCTTACGCATGCCCACACAGCCGATAGCTGGATGGCCTTATCGGCCGTTACCACCTTTCCGCTGCTGCTGGTACCAAACCATTCCTCCCAGAACGTGCCGGTAGTCAGGCTGATAGGCACACCAAGCCAGTTAAGCAGAGCACTTTTAACCCTGCCTGGCCGTTTGTTTTTTTTCATCAGAAACCTACCATGATGGGATTATTGAAGAATCCGGAGAGATCCTGCTGGTCGTTGCCACCGTTAACCAGAACGCGGCTCATTGCTGTGAACAAGGCCGCAGGGCCATCAATCTTGGCCTCAGGTGTGGACTTATTCGGGAATATGTTCTCGTTCCGGTCCGGTTTGACGGTTACGTTGGACATCATCCAGTTCATCACCGGGTGATCGCTGTGATGGAAGCGGCCACCGTATACCAGCGCTTCGACCTCTTTCATCGCCTCAGAGAAATTGCGAACCGTCTGCGGCACTTCCACCAGCGGCAACCCTTCTTCTGCCAGCGCAAGGCTGAACTGCGTCGCACTCCACGGGTCAAAGCCGATTTCTTTCAGGCTCTCGCCAGCAACCCACAGCTGTAGCTCTTCCTTAATCTGAGCATGGTCGATTACATCCCCGTCGGTAAGGATCAGCTTGTCCATCCCGGCCCACTTACGATAGAGCTCTGCCATCTGGCGTGAACATTTCTCAAGGCGTCCTTCCGGTAGCCAGAATTTGAAATCCGCATGAACGTGGCCATCTGGCGCCCGCCAGACTTTAGCGGCCGCACAGATATCAATTTTGTTTGACAGGTCAACGCCCACCCAGGAGGGATAGGTTTTAAGTTCGTGCAGCGGGGCGATAAACTCGCATTTCTCCCATTTCATCATGTCCATCCAGGCTGACTCAGCGGTAACCCAGATATTCATGTGCTTGGTGAAAAAGTTAATTCTGGCTGAAACCTGCTCTTTCGCCTTTTTAGCCAGGCGGCGCAGGTCATCCCAGCGCTTACAGATACCCAGCCCCGGATTCGCCTTCTGCCACACTTTTTCATCAAAGGGATCGTCACCTTCATCTAAGGTGTAGATGATGGCAAAAAACGTATCGTCTTTTACCAGTCCACGCAGCACCTTGATGGCGTAATCACGCAATTCGTAGCAGATGCCTTCTTTGTTGAAACCGGCAGTGGTGATACCGAAAAGCAGCGATTGCAGACGCGCGCCGGTTGCCGTCTCCAGAACGTCCCAGACGTCACGGGTTTTGTGCGCATGCAGCTCGTCGACGATGGCGCAGTGGATGTTCAGTCCATCGAGGTTGTTCGCATCTGATGATAATGGCTCGAATTTGGAGGCCGTTTGCTCCTGGTAGATAGCGAGCTTGTTGAATTCGAAGATCCGCCCAAGAGTGGCTTTCGCCTTCTTGACCATATTCTTCGCGTCTTCAAAAACAATTCGTGCCTGGTCACGGGTGGTTGCAGCGGAATAAACCTCCGCACCGCCCTCGCCGTCGGCACCAGCCATATAAAGCCCCACGCCGGAGCAAAGCGTTGATTTGGCATTTTTACGGGCCACCTCAACATCTGCTGTACGGAAGCGCCGAACCATTACTGGACGACCGCTGCCGTCGTTACGCAAAACGGTTTCTCCCGTTTCCTCGTTAACCAGCGGGATAACAAAACCAAAAATATTAATCAGGATGAAAACATGCCAGTCCATCAGCTCAATAGGCTGGCCTGCCAGCGCGCCCTTTACGTGAGGCACAAACTTATAGAAATTCAGGATGTGCTGCGCGCGGGGCTCACTAAAAAAAATTCCGCGCTCTTCGCCGTGTGCCAGATCGTCAAGAAAACGCTGACAGGCAAGACGCACAAACTCACAGGCAATAATTTCCCCCGCCACCACCCTCTCGGCGTAGCGGATGCCTTCTGCAACCTTAGCCATTAATCCCTCGCTTTCATAAACTCGGCCAGCGGATCAACCGCATCAGGACCTTTTGCATTCACTTTAGAGCGGCTGGCTGGCGTCATGCCGAACTCACCGAGCATGGCGCGCAGACGTTTCCAGGCATCAGCTTTCATAATGGCGGCCGGGTGAGCCTTGATCATGCGAATCTCTCGCTCTTTGCCTTCGTCTGGCTCTTCGTCGCTATAAACGGCGTAGGTGTAGCCTTCTCTCTCCAGCGTATCGCAGTGATGCCGGTACTCGGTGTAAACCTCAACCAGAAGCTCAAGCGCTCTCGCGTCCAGCTGCGACATGACGCCAAGCGCATCGAGCTCTTCAGCCATACGCCTGAACCAGTATTTCCCCTGCTTGTCGAAATGCTTCGGCGTTGGGGGTACCCCTGGAGTTGGCTTTGGTTCGTTTTCATTAATCGGGCGTTTTGATGGGTTACCCCTCACCAAACGTAGATGGGTCGGGGTTTTCGGTGGTCCAGACATAATCGAAAACTCCTATTAATCATCGAGTGGGGGACCCCATAAAAAAGTTTTCTAACCTGCGGCGATGTGAAAAGAGGTTAGGCGGCGGTCCTTTGGCGCGTCGTTCCTGAACTTTCAACCCGCCCTCCCCCCTGGCTGATTCAAATGATAATTGATGTCATTTGAGTCTTTCGACCGCTGTCTTCGCCCTGTGGCAGGGCTTGCAGAGGCTTTCGAGGTTGGACAGGTCATCGGTCCCCCCATTTGCTTTGGCGGTGATGTGGTCCACCGTCTCAGCGGGTGTATACCTTCCATTTCGCAGGCATTCCTGACAAAGGTGTTTATCTCTGTCGAGAACGATTGGGCGCAGCCTGTCCCACTTGCTGCCATAACCTCGCTGATGCCTGCTCTGTCCTCGCTGATGCTGCTGCCAGCCTTCATTAAGGTGCCTGGGACAATAGCCTGAGCGGTCTGTGGTTGTGCCAGGGCAGCCACGCTTGCGGCATGCTCTCGGTATTAACGCAGGCATCAGGCTAACCTCCACGCCCTGCGGCGCTCTGTGCGTGGTGCTGAGTCAGGGTGACACTCGACTGATTCAAAGTCTGCATGGTCCACCAGCGAGTAACACGGATAGACAACTGCACCGCCCCAGGCATCACCAACGGCATAATCAGCGGGCTTACTGCTGTCCCATCGAGACAACACGCGGTTGATATGTTGCGGAGGTACGCTATAGCACACCCCGTGTATCAGTCGCGGCAGCGTGATGTAGTCAGCATTGGTTTTATCAGCAAGAATCAGCCGCTCGGCTATCTGCATTTGATACTGAGGTGGGCGGCCAGTACCGAGATAAAAACTCACCAGAGAATCAGGGAAGCGGTTTAGCCAGTGACCTATCACCAGTACAGTAAGACTGCTTGAAGGCTGAGCATCATCTTCAACAACAATTACCCGGCATGTTTGTTCTGCTGCCCATTCAAGCGCACGCCGATGATTCCAGTTAGCGCCGTGGTTACCGTAATCAATAAGCAGATGAGCATCCAGCAGCGCCGCAAGTCGTTGCGCATGACCTATGCGAGAGTGATGGCCAACCACAACAAATTTCACTTGTGTTTCCACCATGCGGCCTCCTTACCGATACCATGAGTTTTGAACACTGTATGCACCAGAGGGCCGGTGACCAGCCTGCCAGCAAATGACTGCGCTACAATACCGAACGCCAGCATGTCACCCACCGCGGCGCCAGCCTGTTCTTTCTTCCAGAAACGATAACTTTCGATCCGGTAGTAAAGACGGATGATGCCGTGAGCGAACGCCATTACATCAGCGCGTGTGCCACCCAGCAGGCCAGCGTTAAGCATCACATCGCCGCGGTGCGATTCAATGAATTCCTGATAGATGCGCTCAGGATGATTCTGCTTTGCCCAGGTGTCGGAGTAGGTCTTCGGTTCAGAACCGACATACACCTTTCCGGGTTCCATTTCTTCCCACGGCGCGTGAAGCATTTCGACATCGGTACCATCAGTACACCAGACGAACCGGTATTCAGGGTGATCTCGCAGGTGCTGCCAGATGTGCAGCCAGCGACGAAAGTAGACATTCATCTTCACGTCAGGTACGAGATACAGCTCAACATCTGCCGGGGCCGTCAGTAATTCATCCACCAGCGCAATACGGCCACAATTCCGAAGCGATGCCGCCCACCTGGTCAGCATGTCAGGCGAGGCCGTCATTTTCGTATCGCGCTGAGGGTCAGGCTGGCTGGTCAGTAACGTAGTGATAACTACGTCACGCTGACGCCGATATTCAACGTAACCGGTAAAGCCGGTATCACGTCGTTCGTTGTGGATCTTCACATTACGTTCCACCAGCGCCTGGCGGTCGGGCCTCGGTACCGAACGATCCACAGCTTCATGCTCATCGAGAGAATGGATCAGCTTTTCGGAGCCTTTCACATCGGCATAAGCCCAAGTAGTCAATCCAGCGTTATGAATGCGCAGGGCGAGGTCGCTGTGCTCGTACATGCCGCGACCATAAACCGGATCGAATCCGCCCACCTTCTCGATAGCGCTGCGGTGGTAATACAGCATCACGCCGCGCTGCCCGGTATACGCCACATGCTGATCGTCACGGTAAAGCACCGAAAGGTCATTCAGCTTATTGCGGCCAGCCAGATCGAGAAACTGATAAGCCAGGTGTGGCTCGGGTGATTCGATGTAGGGAAGATGCCAGTTATCTGCAATGGGCCAGGCATCATCATCCCACAGAAAAAGATGCTCGCACCCGGCATCCATCAGGGCTGACAGACTGGCGTTCTTCGAAGCAACAATGCCTAGGGATGTTTCATGGCGAAGCAGCTGAACGCCGTCTGGAACTACCGCCGCAGGTTTTGAACCATCATCGATAACAACCACCAGCGCGCCGGTTGGTAAAAATTGCAAATGTTGAATCAATGCGCGGCTCAGGGCGTTAGCGCGATTATGCGTGGTTATGGCTATACCAATACGAGCATAAGAATTATAGACGGGGGCATACTGGACACCGTTAATTGTGACATTCATCGCAACTCCAGCGATTTAGCATTTATGCAAAAATACAGAAAGGATCTTGCATTGCGGATAGGGTAAAATTTTTAATCTCAGTAAGACATTATTACTGAAACCCCACACAGCATTAACTAAGAGATAATCGATATGGTCAAAGCTAGACTTTTTGGTAATGTTTTTATTGATAATGGTGTTGGAATTAAAGCTTCAGGTGATGTAGACATCGAATCACATGGTTCCATTTTTCAAGGCAATGGCAAAGCGATGGAGCTTGATTCAGGTGTGCCTGAAGAAGTTTTAGCTTTCTTTAAGCAGGGTGTTAACATTCAAAAATTACGTCTTTTGATTGAAGAAACCCAAAAAACAGAAGACCCGAAACCTGAAACCTTAGCCCGAAAGCTCAAGAAATCAGGTTTAAGCGCCTGGATAGCTAACGGAGCAAACACCGTTACTGTTGCCACAGCGATTATTGAGTTCATTAAATTTATCTCACGATAAAAAACATATCCCCTTAAGAGGATTAATTACTATCTTTACGAGGGGGTATATTTATTTCACTCTGGCAGTTAGCCTGCCACGCTTTGTTATGCGCCAGGATGTCTTTCTTCGTCTGGCGGTCAAGAACGTCGATGTCGTGATCGGTCAGGTAGATTGGCTTTACCCAATCACAGGCGGTATCAACCACCACCGGGACGCTTCCACGTGTCACGCAGCTCGCGATCAACATCGTCGCCAGGCATATGGTTAACAGTCTGCTGTACATTGCTGGCCTCTTTCGTTGTCTCTACCCTGCGTTCTGCTGCTGCGACCGTTGCCGCGGCCTTTTCTTCGGTGCGCTGCTGGTCTGCTTTGGCTTCCGCTTTGCTGGTGCCTCGTGAATGACCAATGCCAAAGGCACCAGCTATAGCAGCCATGACCAGTGCAGCAATACCGATAATCGTTTCTAATCCCATATCAACCTCACACCAGTAACGTTTTGGCCTGCCCGAAGCGAGCGCGACGATCTTCCAGTCCATTCGTTCCGCCGTTGATAATCTTCGTCACCTGCAGCAGGTTATCTGAATAGTTCAGGCATCCCTTTGTAACGAAGAACCATGCCGCGCTTCTGGCTGCATAAATGGGTTCGGCTAACAGCTCAGGCTGCTGAACCAGATCAACCTTCAGGGCATTGCCGCAGTCACGATAGTTATCCAGGAACGTGATGCCAATGAGTCCACGCCCACGGTATTTCCATCCATCACCTGGCGCGTTGTTACCGTAGCGTTTGCTGTATACCAAGTTAGCAATGGCACGCTGACGCTCAATTGGTAATGCTCGTTCATCAGGTCGGCGCCCCAGCGTATTAGCCTGGTCCTGTGTGATGCGTCCAGCTCGAATGAAGTTTGCCAACCCGACTACGCTGTAATTGAAGTTTTCCTGCAGCCGGGTGAATCCTGTCGACTCATGCCCAGCCTGCGCAATGAACATGGCCTGGTCTACCGGCTTGGTGATGCCGAATTCTTTCATCGCATCACTTACTGGCTGAAACCAGCGCGCAGCTAACTCGGCGCTTAGCCCTGCCGCCTTTTGAAATTGTGATTGGTTCATTAGTGCCTCAGTGCATCAACCAGGCGCGCTACATTTCCCCGAGCCCAGAGAACGGCGGCGCAAATGAGGACGTTCACCAGCACCACGAACCAGTGTGATTCATGGTACAGGCCGAACAGGTAACGGAAAGGGACGCTGGCGTAAACCAGCACCGTGAAATAAGCCATCAGCGATATCAGAGGGCGATGTCTCGCCCCGCCGCGCTGGTAGAACATCAGTGCAATAACGATAACAGCAGAGATAATTGCGTTTGCCATCGCACTCGGATCACTTGTTACCATTGCTGGCCCCTCCACCACGTAAACGCGAGAGAATTCCAAACAGGCTACCCAAATCCTGGCTGTTGACGAACGTCAGCAGCTTAATAGCAATAGCGGCTACGATTACCGCGCCCAGCGCATCAAGTGGCCTGTCGCTATACCCCGTCCACTTGGAGAAGTAAGAGCCAAGCAGTGGAGCGCCGATAACGCCGAAGATGAATGAGGTGATGAAGTAGCCCACCAGCTTAAGTCGGCTGATATTAACCGCCGTAGCGACGTAGAACACCGCACCAGCGAATGCGCCAAACACCACACCGTAGTCTATGCCGGTTGCCAGGCCGAACATGCTGGCTCCCATCAGACCACCAGCCGCTACTGTAGTGCCAGAAACAGGATCGGACATTTAGCCCCCTCTTATTGCCGTGAGTCCTCTCAGAACGAGGGGAAACAAAAAAGGCCGCCCGTAGGCAGCCCTTAAAATAAAAAACCCGCAGCAGTGGCGGGTTTATGTTTTGTTCTGTTGCTCAGTACGCTTTACTGTCCCGAGCCTAACACAATTTAAGCACTTTCTTGCTCACTCTGCAACTTAAATCTGTCGCTATTTGTGCCAAACGCATCACAAAGTGGAGCGTACAGGATCGATTCTGCCAAACTTACCCATGTGTCGATACGGCGGCGGCAAGTGATTAGGGTCCAGTCAGGGTGTTTTGCATTCAGCTCATTTGCCATCTGCAGTTTGCTCTTGCGCAGCCGGTGACGGTCAACTATTACGCCATACAGCCCACGGTATTCATCATTCATCAGGACCGAAGCAATAACGCCATCCACCTTCAGGCCCTCTTCGTCGGAACAGAACGCCAGCCCACTTTTGTTTTTGCTGTCGAGGATTTCGCGAAGGTATGCTTCCAGTTCAGGTTTAGTGATACCGGATTTCTTCATGCGGCGAAGCGCATCGTTGATTGCTGTCTTAGTGATTTTCCCGGATGCAAGCAACTGGTTAAACATGTTTCCGCCAGAGCCGCCACCGATATAAGACCAGCGGCCCCACATGCGGAGCTTACCCTGTACCCAGATGCTTTCGAGAGTGCGAAGGCGAACCATCTCGCCTGATTTGCCAACTTCTGAAGGATTGATCATGTTGCGTCTCCACTTACGCCAGTACGCCGATTTCCAGCGCACGATCTAAAAACCGAAACAACAGCACCAACTGGTCGCCGTGCTTCGCTTCAAATGCCACAGGATCAGCGTGCAACTCATCGTGATGCGCTCTGCACAGCGGTATCACAAACAGGTCGTGCGCTTTGGTACCCATTCCACCCTGCCCGTGGCCTATTAGGTGGTGGGGGTCGTCTGCCGGGTTATTGCAGCAACTGCACTGCTGCGACTTCACCCAGCGGGTGTATTTATCGTTCTCCCAGCGGCGGCGCTTTGGCCTCAGCATGAAAGATTCCGGTGATTCAGGGTCTACCTTAACGGAGACAACCTTTTTCACCTTCTCCTGGAGGATTTCAGTCGCCGGTAACGAAGGAATAATGTCACTTTCCCGCATTACGGAACTATGCGATTCAGGCTTAATCCTGAGGGCTTTGCTCGCCACTGACTCAGGAATAAGGTCAGCCAAATCGTTGCGTACCATCCACCAGCAGAACTCCGGCAACGTCAGGGTGTGGTCAGCACTGAAACCCAGCATAATATTCACCCTTTCGAGTAGCCATTTTACCAGGTTCTGCATGGCAATTCCTGCCAGTCTTTCAGTCGTTTGTTCACGCAACTGGTTATCACATCCCCAGCAAAGGCGAATGCTTCCTGGTGCGTGACGCATCACCGTAAAGTCTTTTGAGTGCCAGTCATTGTGGGGCCACTGACATTCGAATTTTCTTTCCAGCCAGGCATCAAGACTGCTGAGCCCACCAGCACGCTGAATAACCCGATCGTTCAGGAATAGCTCCTGCATACTGACATCATCTGTCAGTGGCTGATGCGCTTCAGGAATCAGGCCAGATGGCAGGTGCTGGATTGCCTCGGAAGGCGTTTCAATCACCACCCGGCCACGACGAAACAGCCACAGCAATTCGTTACCTGGGCGGAACAGTACCACCCCGGACATTGGCGCTACTTCAGGTGTCAGTATGGCTCTCACGCAATTTGCCCCTTAGCGATATGTTCAGCCCACAGGCCACCAATCCAGCGCACGCCCTTCGCGGTGAAGCGAGACTGATTGAATGCGTAGTTGGTCTGATTGGTGGTTCCGGTCTTCACTTCAAAGCGCCCTGCTTCGATGTGCTTGCTCTTCGGAGTAAGCACGCGGTTCAGGCGGTACATGATTCCGTTCTCAATGAGGAACATTGCGAACTCTGGTTCTTTAGCGTTCAGGAGCTTGGCAACCTGCCGGAAGGTCATTGAGCCAGTTGCTTTGACGTAGCGATCAACAAATTCTGCCTTTGGCGCGGCGATGGCCAGCTCTTCACTCAGGCGCTGTTTCTGTTCGGCAAGATCGGCGGCCAGGCGGAGTGCTTCAGGTAAAGTTTGAGGCACAACAATCCCGGCTCCGCTCTCCAGTTCCTGCCAGCGGTCAACAAGGCGGGCGGTAAACTCAGGGCAAAGCTGCGCGACGATAACGTAGCTATCGCGCTTGTTAACTTCGTAGTAATGGTAAACCTGCTGGTTTTGAGGGTGGGTGTACTGCATTGCAGCATACCCCCCAATGACACCAGAGTTCATGAGGCGCTCAATGGTTACGCAGACGTTGCTATGACGAGAGTCGACCAGCTTAGCAATCTCACGGCTGGACATAGTTATTTGCTGTCCCATCGCGGCGACGGGGTGAGTAGGACACATTACGGTGATATTCATCTGATTCATGCTCTTCTCCACTTATCAGGCGGCTGCACCCGCCAGAGGTTCATGTTTCTTGATCGATATCTCTACTCGTCCACCGGGTACTTTAGGGCCCCACTCCACCAGCATTCGCTGCACCTGACTGTCATCCTCCCAGATGCCAGCGTGAGTAAGAGCGTCAAACAGAGCCTTGTTGTAGTTGTCGATATCGCGGCGGCGTTCATCTGGTGGGTACAGCATAATTTCCACGGCGGCCGGTGCTGCTGAAGGCTTTGGAAGGAAGCGAAGCTGCTCGACGATTGCCACACAGGCAGCGCTTTGATATGCCCTGCCTTTGGCGCTGATAAGATGGCGACCTTTTAACGGCCCCTTGTTCGGGGCTCGCCAGTATGTGTTTACGCTCGGCGGGAACGGGAGCACTAGTTTCATAAGGTCACTCCCTGCTTTTTCAGCCATTCCACCGCGTTATCTCTGGCCATGTCTCCACCGGATAACAGGCCTTTAATGATCGCTACCGGATCAGCATCCAATTCTGTTTTGACGACGGTAATGCCTCTGGCAACGCCAGGAGCAATGGAGAGGTAACCTTTTTTCTTTAGCGCCTTCACATGCTCAGCAGCAGCGTTCTGCGATGAGCAACCAATCAGTTCAGCAAGCTCTATCAAAGTTGGTGGGAAGCCAACCTTCTCGATGTGAACCTTGATAGCTTCATACACTTCACTTTGACGTGGCGTTAACTCGTTCATAAGTCCTCCCCAATGCGGCCCTTGTAGCGGCCAAAGCGACCGTTAAGCCGCCCGATGATGCTGTAGAACATAATTAGGCTTACCCCCATGGGCTTAACCTTCTCGTGATATTCCTTCAGGATCGGCGTTGCTATTGAGTTCCACCCTGCTGAGGGATTATCAGTGATGGCTTTCTTAAGCGCGGTGCTGCATTGACGAGCAACATCACGAACCGCGTTATCCTGCTCGGTTGATAGTTTCTTCATGCTGCATGCTCCCGGTTAATTGCCACCGGAACAGCAATGCCGGGAATCAATTCAACTGCAGCTGACTCGGCCTGATTACCCCAATGGTCCCAGCCAGGCGCGCCACAACGGCTGAAGAGTTCGATGCGAGGAACACCACCGTAAAGCTTCTCCAGACGGAAACGCGCCTCTGCAGGTTTCTGGCTGTGCTCACCGAGTGGGCTGTAGATAACCTGCTTGATGCTGGCGCACTTCCGCTCAAGTCCGTTCCCCCTGGTGGCGATTAGCATATCTTCGGTGTTGGCTCGGGTGTAGTTTCCGCCGTTCATGCGGGTCTGCTCGTTAAGCAGGTGTAGGAAGTCGTAAAAGTCCTCTACTCCACCAGCCTGAAGAGCTTTGTTGATGTGCTGCTCTGCTAGCTGGTTGAGCTTCACCCAGGTGAAGCCCTTCATCGTGCGGACCTTAAAGCCCCACGCCTCAGCAAGCTCGATTGCCTCGCGGGTATGCGTGCCGGTGAACCACATGGCCAGAACGGCATCATCTGCAGCAAGGTCCCAGACCGGAAGACGCTTCATGTCGATAAGCTTCATCGTGCCGTAGTGATTAGTAGCCGCGCCGTTGCTGACGGTGTTGCCGTATTCCCAGGCTGGGTCAGCGTAAATCAGAGAGTATTTCATCAGACGTTCCTCGCTCGGCCAGCCAGACACCAGCCATCACCGGTGGTTTTAACCCTCGGTGCCATACTCAGGCAGCGCTTACGCTCTTTGAGAATTTTGGCTCGCATGGTTTCGTTCTTTGAGCGATTGAATGCCTCCATCAGAACGGTAGCAGCACGCAGATAAAGCCCCTTGTCAGATAACTCTTTAGCCTTGTCCATCATCGCAATGACAGCTTGGTTTGGTGCTGTTTCCTGTTTTGGCTCAGGGATTACTTCAGCTTTTTCCATCGGCGCGCGTGGGATGATCGGCCCAATAGGTCCTGTCGGAGCTTTTGCGTAGTAACGGAAGTTAGGACGCACACCTTTGCGCTCTGCGCGGTTAAGCATGACCAGGCGGCATACTGCGCGCTGAACACTGTGCAATTCGTACTCTGGCAGTGCTGCGGCGATCTGCTTGTTCGTCAGTCCAGGATTTTTGGCTACGAACAACTGAATTGTTTTGAGAAAGCTCATGAGTTCGCTCCTCTGAAACCGTTGGGGATTTTGCTGTAGTCAGTGTTCTGGAAGCTGGAACGGAAAACGCCATCTTCTCGGGCCCACTCTCCGTTGACGCGTAGAGGACGCCCAGCTTTGGCCCAGCTGTTCGCTGACTTCAGATAGCCAGGGAACTTTGTTGGCTGGAAAAGAGTCTGGGGACGAAGGTAGGCAGACATCGTCAGGTCTTCGCTCCACTTTGCGTTGCAGTAGTCCACCACCAGCGATAATTCGTCAACGGTGTAACCTTCCCCAATTCGGGCACGAATGTTTTGCAGCGAGGTTGTTGAAACCTGATAACGCGAACTGGTCACCTGGTTCAGGTGGGTTAAAACCTGTTTAGCCTGATCGGTGATCAACACATCACCGTCTGGTTGCGGCGCAACCGGACAAATAGGGTTTTTAATATCTGTAGTATTCTCTGTTGTATTCTCTGTAAGAACATCAGTGCAATTTGACCTGATGAGAGCGGTTCGTTTTGACCCGATGGAGCGTTTCACTTTGACCTCTTCCATCGGTTCATTTTGACCTGATGGAAGAGTGCAATTTGAACTCTTCGATTTAGTCACTTTGACCTCATCTAAAAGCTCACTTTCGTAGTTGATCGTGTAGTAGTTAGTCATGTCGCGCTGAGACTTATTCAGCTGCTCAACTTTGAGCACGCCGAGGTTCTTCAGGCGGGTGAATGTGCGCTTCAGAGTAGACTCAGACCAGAACGGGAACTGCTCCAGCCACTGCTCGTTGGTGTTGTAAATCCAGCGCACGCCGTCACGCTCCAGTCCGGAGGTGGTTTCTTTAAGCCAGTAGTTAACCTGCTGCAACGCAATGGCCTCATTAAGGCCAATGCTGTACGCAAGGTCAGGGTTTATCACTATTGGCCGGGATGGCATCAACAGGCTCATGGTCGTCCTTTAACTCTGTAAATTTACGCTGGAATTGTTCAAGAGGGCTGAAGCACTCATGATCGTACCCTTCTCGAAGGTATATAACGCGTCGAGTCTGTGGCTCCCACCTGACGACGTGGACGGGGATGCCTCTGTGGTCTCTGAATCGCCGGTCAACTTCAGCCATTCCTCACGCCCCTTCTCGTTCATCTGAGCAAAAGCCTCTACCATCGCGTTCTCAGGCTGGTAGTTGTTCGCACAAGCCTGGTCGTTTAATCTCTCCACATAGCCGAACGGGGAGTCTTTTCCCACCAGTGGAAGGCATCTGAATTGCTTCGCTGGTCTCAATCGGTTTAAACTGTTCATGCGTTAGTTTCTCCACTGAATACGACACGCCACGACGCCCGGAGCTGCACACTCGCGGGCGTCACTTCTTTTGGCTTTTCTTACGGCTAAACAGCGCGACAATCGCGCGGATTTCTTCTTCACGCGCTGCCAGGTGACGGCGGTGATGTTCGTGAATCTCATCGGCTTCATGCGGTTCAATCACTCCGTCTTCCAGGGCTTTCTGGATAATCTGATCAACCTGACCGCGCGCTGCCGCAGTTCTCATTGCGCGGGTAAACAGATCGACACGGTCCAGGTCTTCAAGTTGGGGAACGTCCACCAGCAAAGCGCCTCGGCGTTGAGCGAAGTAATCCGCCAGGAGAGATGTGTTTGAAATATCTTCCATCGCTTCCAGCTCGTTCACTTCGAAGAACCGGCAGCCATTCTTTTCGTACAGGTTGTTGTTGAATTGCGTTACTGACATGCCAAGAGCACCGGCCATAGCCTCACGGCCACCGGGGTACGCTTTGCACATCGCTTTCACTACTTCTTTCAGGCTTTGCTCTACCATGTTGTTTTTCCTTTGGTAGTTACGTAATGCTGGTTGCTGGGTTACGGTGTTACTGCAACGTCAGGATCAACAGGTTTGTTTTTGTTAGGGAATGGTCGAACTTCCTCGGCTTCAATTTTCCCGTCTTCGTTAACCAGGATATTTACCCGGCGATTACGCTTGAGGGCTTTACTGATGGCGCTTTGGTATACCCCAAGAGCCTCAGCGGTTTTGGCCTGACCGTTTTCCAAAACATATTCAGAGAGCGGAATAATCTTCATTGGTTTTCCTCGTGGTTTGCACATAAGGAGTATCACTGCTAGTGATAAATATGTCAACACTAGCGGTGATTGGTGATTATGCCGTGCGGTGATAAATTATGAGAATGAAAAAGAAACCATTGACCGCCGAACAAATCGCCGATGCCAACAGGCTGAAAGCTATCTTTGAGTCCAAGAAAAAAGCGCTTGGGCTCTCACAGGAGACTTTGGCTGAGCAAATGGGTATGGGACAAAGTGGTGTCGCTCAGTTACTGAATGGCACAAATGCTATCAATGCTACTCATGCCGCGCAGTTCGCTAAAATTCTCGGAGTAAAAGTCGATGATTTCAGTCCTTCCCTTGCAGCTGAGATATCAGCTATGTTTGAGGCGATTGCGAACGGAAGGAATTATTCCTCTGTATATGAGTACCCACTGTTAACTGAAGTGCAGGCGGGCTCATTTTTCCCTGTTAATTCATACACAGAACGCGACGCGAAGGAATGGGTCTCAACCACAGTTAAAGCCAGTGATTCTGCCTTTTGGCTTGAGGTATCTGGCCATTCAATGACTGCGCCTCCAGGAGTAAAGCCAAGCTTTCCTGAGGGAATGCTTATACTCATAGATCCAGAACAGGACGTTGAGCCTGGTGATTTCTGTGTTGCTGGTATATTCAACGATTCAGAGGTGACTTTTAAAAAATTTGTTCGTGAAGACGGTAAGCCCTGGCTCGAACCTCTAAACCCCAGTCCTCGCTATCAGGCCATTGAATGTAATGAGAATTGCAGGATAATTGGCAAAGTCGTCAAGGCACAATGGCCTGAAACCATCTTCGAATAAGGAGCCAATCGGCTCCTTTTTTTTGCCTATTTTTTCATATTACTAATCATAAAGTTAACACTAAACGTGATATTTTTATCACTACAGGTGTTGACCATTTAATTACTATTGGTGATACTCATTATGCGCCGGGGTGATGAGGTTTAAGACCATCGGTAGTTGCAGTACGGCATATGGCACATGTGCCGCAGCGGTCCTGGGATTCCTTAGGCAGTATCCCGATCCAGCGGGTAGCCGGAATGTGCAAGCCAGTTGTGTACGACAGCCAGAGACGTTTCACCAGCGTGGCGATCAGGTGTGACACCTCGGAAGAGACGAGGATATCAGCCAATCACGCTAAGCATCTCGACGGGTGCTTAGCGGGACTGGAAGAGTTACCACTTGGAGACGGTCCCTTTAAATGTCCTGGACAGTGGCGCTTCGGCAGCGATAACCGCCGCGACAAGATTATGCAAACGGGAAAGGTCGTTAAAACTCGTTAGGCCGATGAGTTCAAATGGCAATAAAGAACTGACAGCCGGGAAAGACCGGCACACAACATGAAAGCGCATTCCTCTTTCACTGATGGGGATCGGTTTGTTAACTGGCGGAGTGCGCTTCCAGTTGTGGTGAATGGCGGGGCTGACCGTCAAACGGTTGAGAAAAGATAAGCAGGCGAAACGTTCTAAGCGAGCATACGGACTGATCAAACGCGGATGGAACGGGCGGTTACGATATTGAAACACCGCGCCACTGAGCTGGAGTTCAGCACCAGCCACCACAAAAGAATCACGTTAGGACCGTGGTAAACCGTAGTAGCTGTACCAGATGCTGTGTGTAGTCTTGGCGGTCGGCAGTTGTGAATGTCCTTAATGTCGACCGCCCCTTTTACACAACTGAAAGCGCGTTCAGCCGGTTCCTTGAGAGGCCGCAGTCGTTAAATCAACTCAGGAGAACGCGCTCTCAATTGTGGAGAAGTAACGTGTCGGCATTGCAGTGTCGATTATGGCTGCCAGCCTCAAGCATCCTCCGGGTGCTTGGTGATGGTAATAACGCCATCTCAACCAACAGGAGACGATGAGCCTGTTCTGGTTGGATTGGAAAAATGTTATTAGCCCGCTCAACGGCGGGCGCTTTTTCTGGAGGTAGCATGTCTGCAAATGATTTGGCGGTTAAGTATGGTACTTATCAGCCCGAAAATTTACTGGTCATTCTTCCACTTGAAGAAGCTTCAGACATTATTCGTGAAAGTCTTCGCGCTGAGGTTCGCCACGAACTGGAATATGAATACGATGACCGTATTTCGTCTGCTGAAGAAGAGGCATCTGATTGGGAATCACGGGCAGACAGCTACGAATGCGATGCGATTAATTTTGCCCGAGCGATAGAGAAAGCCTTGCTTGCACCAACCTTGGATGAAGCAAAAATTATTCTCGAACGCGTTCGTTCTGATAATCGCGAATATTTTTAATACCTAATGAATAAATACGAATTTGGCAGCATTTAAGTGCCGGGACTCGTGCAACCAAAATTCAGCGCTGTGCAGAGCGCGTAAAACACGGAGAAACTAACCATGACGAACACACAGAACGTCACCGAGTTACAACCACGCATGACCAGGGAACAACTGATCGACGCAGCACGTACCGCAGCAAAGTTCCTGCCAATTGCATCAGCTCAGCTTATGAATGAGCTTGCCAACCGTCTCGACTATACGGGCGTAGCGCTTTGCGAAGCGATGGCACAGCGCCAGACACTAATTGACGCTTTAACCACCATAGCCAATTCTGAGCCGCTTGAAGGTGAAACTGTAGTTTGTGATTTTTCTTCATTGGTCTCTGTGGCGGCAGGTGCATTGCACAAAATCTACAACAGCCAATGCAAGCAAGGCATTGAAGAGGTCACCAACAATGGCTAACTCATTCAAACAGATGACCCGTGACGGGAGCATTAAGCGTACCGACACCGGGATGTTTATCGCCCTGTCTGATATCCATGTGCGGGAAGGATTCAATAAGCGTGAAGACGATCAGCGCACCCGCCAGGCTGATGATGACCTGTTTAACTACCTGATGAACGGCGGTTCCGTTCCGCCACTGGAAGTTATCGCCCGCGATGAAGGTGGTGTCTGGGTTGTTGAAGGTCACCGCCGCCGCCGTTGCTATGCGCGCTGTGCTGAAGCTGGTAAGCCAGTAGACCGCATCCACATCATGCCGTTCAACGGTAGCGATGTTCAGCGCCTGGCACGCATCATGACCAGTAACAACCAGCTGCCTCTTTCAGATATGGAACAGGCAGCAGTTATTCAGGAGCTGCATAACGCTTTCAACCAGACCACCAGCGAGATCGCAAAACTGGTCAATAAGTCAGTGGTCACGGTAGAGAAGTTGCTGCTTCTGAGCACTGCTAACCATGACGTTCAACAGGAAGTTAAATCAGGTGCGGTGTCAGTCGACGTCGCGGTTGATCGTGTTATGGAGTATGGCGAACAGGCCGGAAAAGTTCTTCAGCACGATAAGGCTGTAGCGGCTGCCCAAGGCAAAACGAAAGTTACCCGCAGTTCTATCGCTCCGGAACTCAGCGTAAAGAACGCGCGCCGTTTCGTTGAGCTGATGGCACAGGCAACCATCAGTGATGAGGGTGTATTCACTCTTGAAGGCGCTGCCCTTGCCGAAGCGCTGGCCATTATGGACGAGCACAAAGCGATTGCGGAAGCGCGTGAAACATACCGCCTTTCACAGCCAGTGCCTGAAACAGAGGTAGTAGGCAAAACGCTTTACGTGAAACTGGAAGGCATTGAGATCGGTACAGCTCAAATCTATCGCGGCAAAAACGTCATCCTGAATGGGGTCGTCACTAGCCAGTCAAAAGCTGTGGCCCACTTCGTTAAGCAACACAAACTGCAGCAGGAAAATAATCATGACAGCCAATAAACCAATGACCGGCGAACAACTGGATGAGCTGATGACTGCTGCAGTAAACATGCAGCGCGATGCTGAGACAGACTGTAACCGCCCTTCCGCTATTTTCGCTTATGCAGTTCAGGTTGCTGTTCTGGAACTGCGCAAAGTTCGTGATGATTCTGCGGCGCTGGCTGCGGAGAATGCGGGGCTGAAGGACTTTGTCAAAACCTGTTTCCGCGCAGCGGCTGATGGTGCATCGCTGGATGGTGCTGATATTCAGGAGCTTGGCGAACGTCTTGGCTTGTTTGGGCGGGAAACCTATCAGCCTGCACTGCATGGTTACATCTGCGGCCATGAAGCTGGAGAAGATACTGTGTACGTCATGAAGAAAACCCCAGCGATCGACGCTTTTCTGGCTGAAGTGCGGGCGCAGGGCGTGGAAGCAGCTATCGCAACAGCAAAAAACGTGGTGGCTCAAGAGTTTCAGTACAAGGACTTCGAGAAAGCACAGCGTGTTTGCAGCAAATTCCCGGAGTCTGACCTGGTTGGCAAGGTTGAAATGGTTGAGTGGCTGGAAGACTTCGCCGACCAGCTTCGCAAAGGAGTGCAGCCATGAGCAAATCACTTAATTCTCGTTGCATTCGTCGGTGGGAAGTTGAGTTTAAGGGCGTCTGCGATTCGAAGTTAAATCCATGGTGGCGCAAGCGAGACCTGCGCGGTTATATCCGCGATGCTGCGCTGACAACCGCTGACTGCATGGTTCAGAGCATGGCCGAAAGAAATGCCAGGGTTGATTTTTGTGGTGTCGATAACGGATGGTCTCCGGAGTTCTCTGCCTGGTATGGCGAACGTCGCGAACAATACCTAAAAGAGGCGCGAGACTACCTCAACGAAGAAGCCAGCAACGATGAAATCGACGAAGAGATTCAGAACGAGCTGGAGGCCTGGAATGACTAACCTGCAGTTAGCTGTTAACGGTGAATACTTCGACCAGATGAAGTCTGGTGATAAAACAGAAGAGTATCGGCTGGTAAATCGCTACTGGTGCCGCAGACTATCCCATGGCCATAACCAACAATTACCGCGTCGCTTTGATCGCCTGATAATCACCCGTGGCTATCCAAAGCGCGATGACGCGAGCAAGCGCATCGACATTCCGTATGACGGTTACGAAGTGAAGGTGATAACACATCCGCACTTCGGCCCAGACCCGGTGAAGGTTTTCGCTATCAAGGTGAACATCCATGCCTAACCCATTCGACGCAGTAATGTTCGTGCTGCTGGTCATCGGCGCACTTCAGGGTATGGTGTGGCTGCCATGGTGAGCAAACTCAAACAGCGGCGCGTGCGCCGCCTTAAAGCCGACGTAACCTGGTGGCGTGAAGAGGCAGAGTATTGCCGTTCCCGCATGCTGGAGATGGCCGGGGAGGTCGACAGGCTCAAAAAGCTGGTTATCCGCGTGCCGATGCCGGTTCTCGTAACGAAGGAGATGGTCCACCAGCTTTATTACACCGAAACAAAAAGATGTCATACCTGCAATGATGGGCTCCGTGGTGGTTGCTCATCTTGCATTTTCTATAAGAGATAACCGGGTGCAGCCGGTTAAGTGGAGAATAGCCATGGCCAAGTTGATGAAAGCGAGTCTGTGGGGTAAGCGAGAGTTTGAACCAGGCTCTGTTCCAGATAACAGAACTATCCGACGCTGGATTGAAAACGGTAAGCTTCAGGGCCGTATCGTAGATGGTACGATCCTGGTTAGTTCCTCAGAAAAATGGGGCGTTGACTCAATGGTCAGTGAAAGAGTTCGTCAGTTAATTCAAGAGGATTAACATGGCCGCAAGACCACGCAAAAGGGAGAATCGCAATCTCCCTGATTTCCTGCTTTTTGATAAAGCAACCGGGCAATATCGCTTTACGCTTATAACCGGCAAACGTAAAAGCATTGGAACTGATCGCGTAATGGCAATCGCTATTGCCAAAGAATATAACCTCAGAATGAGACCTGAGAAGGTGCCGTCGGTAGAAAGCTTGATTAGAGACTCGGGCGGACTTAATGGAGAAGCCAAACCATTCAGTGACCATGTTGATCGAATTATGGTCCGCGCCGTTGCCGATGAAAAACCATCACCAAGTACCTTGGATGATTGGAATAATGACGCACTCCGGGTAAAAGAATTTTTTACCGACATCCCGGCTTGTGACATTGAACTTGAGCATGTGAACCAATTTATTAATCGGTACCATGCTGATGCATCCGCTAACGTTCAAAACAGAAAGGTAAGCTTTCTCAAAAAGCTGTTCTCTTATGCAGTTGATGAATCATTAATGATGGATAACCCGGCATCGCGTAAAAAAATGCGTCGTGTCGAAGAGAAAAAGCGTAAACGCCTTCCTTTAGACGTCTTCATTACCATGAGAAGCGCTGCTGAACCATGGTTAAGAACAGCTATGGATTTAGCACTGCAGACGACACACGCTCGCCTCGAAGTTTCGCGAATTAAATATTCGATAAGAGAACCGAAAAACGGGGTTTGTGGATGTGTATGGTTAGATGAACCTGAAAACGGGATATACGGTACGTTGTACATCCATCGTCAGAAGGTTCAAAAGAAAGAGGCATCACACGTTGCGATCCCAATTGGAGGGGAGCTGAAGAGGATTATTGACGATAGCCGGGATAGTGTTGCCAGCCCGTATGTCGTACACCGAATACCAGAACGAAATAACAAACGTAGTAAAGAGGTTTCACATCCTACTCAGGTAGCACCTGATTATCTTAGTCGTTCGTTCTCTTCACTGCGTGACAAGCTTGGATTATGTGATCATCTTCCGTTGGATGAGCGGCCAACATTTCACGAGATAAGGGCACTGGCTGCGCATTTGTTTGATAGCCAGGGCATCGATCCTCAAGGCAGGATGGCCCATAGTGACGCCAAATCAACGAAGATTTATACCAGTAATCATATCGACTGGGTTATGGTTCCACACGGTGAGATCAAGGCAGGCTAGTTAATGGCGAAACTACCCCCTAACTCATTGATGTGTATAGTGCAGATAATGCATAAAAACCACTGTTTGTTTAAACAGTGGAAAATCCTACAACCCAGTAACTATGCGGCTTAGAAGCATTTTACGCAGGTGACATGGGGTGTCGGGGGTCGGAGGTTCAAATCCTCTCGTGCCGACCAAAACTACACAAAAAAACCAGCCGCTTATGGCTGGTTTTTTATTGCCTGTCTCCGCATGCGCAATGCTTAGTGTTTTTCACGCCCACCGAGAAAGAAAATCCCCAGCGGAATCGCCAGCAGCACGGTGAACACCAGGCTGTAAACAAAGATCATCGCCGATTGCAGGACAAACATGCTGGTTGTCCAGGCAGAGAGCGGGATGTTGTACTGCTCAATCACACCGACAATGGTTGCTCGCCCCACGCATGCAGCAGCAATCATAAACACAACCAGTAACGCCAGCAGGAACTTGCGGCCTTCAGGTGTCTTCAGTTTTTCCCGTACCATCTCCCCTCCCTTTACAGATGAATAACAATAATTAACGCGTAAAATAACACGATTGCCGCATCTACTCCAACACAGCATTAAACACCAATAAAGGAACATAAAAGCAGTGCATTACTCCATTTAAAATGAAAATGTGAGTAAATTACGCCAACCATTCACGTACATTATGTTAGTCTTTCCAGGATCGTTTTAACAAAAAGGAATGACAGTGAAAAACGCACCTAAATTTGCCATCGCCCTCATCGCCGCTGCGTGCGCCAGCACCAGCGCTTTTGCCAGCGAAACCCGGAAAGAGCAGCCGCTGGAAAAAGTTGCTCCGTATCCGCAAGCGGACAAAGGGATGAAGCGCCAGGTTATTCAGCTCCCGGCTCAGCAGGATGAAGCAAATTTCAAAGTTGAGCTGTTAATCGGCCAGACGCTGGAAGTGGACTGCAACCAGCATCGCCTGGGCGGCCAGCTGGAAAGCAAAACGCTGGAAGGCTGGGGCTATGACTACTATGTCTTCGACAAAGTAACCTCGCCAGTCTCCACCATGATGGCGTGCCCGGACGGCAAGAAAGAGAAGAAATTTATTACCGCGTATCTGGGTGATAACAGTCTGCTGCGCTATAACAGCAAGCTGCCGATCGTCGTATACACGCCGGAAAACGTGGATGTGAAATATCGCGTCTGGAAAGCGGATGAGACGGTAGGACAAGCGGTAGTTCGTTAAAAATAAGTCGGGTGGCGCTCTCGCTTACCCGACCTGGAAAGGGTGCGTTCTGGTGCCCTCACCCCAACCCTCTCCCACCGGGAGAGGGAGAAAACACTAAAAACGGTAACAGATGTTACCGTTTTGCGTTTACCTTACAGCGCGATATCCGCTACCGGCTTGCTTTCCGCCTGAGGCTTCAGCTCTGCCTGTGGCGCAGCATCCGCAGCCTGCGGTTTGACGTATTGCAGTTGCAGAACGCGGCTGGTGTATTCCAGCTCTTGTTCCGTGGCTTCAACGTTACCGTTCAGCTTCGTACCGTAGGATGGAATAATGGTTTTCAGCTTCGCCTGCCATTCCGGGCTGGATACTTTGTCCTTAAACACTTTTTCCATCAGGTGCAGCATGATTGGCGCAGCGGTAGATGCCCCCGGAGATGCCCCCAGCAGCGCGGCAATGGTGCCATCCTTATCGCTTACCACTTCGGTACCCAGACGCAGCACGCCGCCCTCTTTCGGATCGCGTTTGATGATCTGCACGCGCTGACCCGCCTGCCACAGACGCCAGTCTTCTTTCTTCGCCTGCGGATAGTACTCTTTCAGCGCCTCGAAGCGCTCTTCATCAGAGAGCATCACCTGGCTAATCAGGTATTTCACCAGATCGAAGTTATCCAGCCCCACGTCCATCATTGGCTTGACGTTTGACGTCGTGGTCGCGCTCAGCAGATCCCACAGGGAACCGTTTTTCAGGAATTTGGTGGAGAATGTGGCAAACGGCCCGAACAGCACTACGCGCTTACCGTCCAGCATGCGGGTGTCGATATGCGGAACGGACATCGGTGGTGCGCCCACAGAGGCCTGACCGTACACTTTAGCCAGATGACGGTTAACCACTTCCGGGTTTTCCGACACCAGGAACTGGCCGCCGACCGGGAAGCCCGCGTAGTCGTCCGCTTCCGGAATACCGGACTCCTGCAACAGTTTCAGCGCCGCGCCGCCCGCACCGATAAACACGAACTTCGCCTTAATCACATGCTCGGCTTCGTTGTTTTTCAGATCGGCAACGGTCACGCTCCAGCTGTTATCCGCGTTGCGCTTGAAACCACGCACTTCGGAGCTGAGTTGCAGGTTAAAGTTCTCTTTTTTCTTCAGAGAGGCCACCAGCTGACGGGTGATTTCACCGTAGTTAACGTCAGTACCAATTTCAGTGCGGGTCGCCGCTACTTTCTGGTTCGGATCGCGGCCTTCCATGACCAGCGGCGCCCACTCTTTGATTTGAGCATGATCTTCAGAGTATTTCATCCCGCGGAACAGCGTGCTCTGTTGCAGGGCAGCATAGCGCGCGCGCAGGAAGTTGACGTTTTGATCGCCCCACACAAAGCTCATATGCGGTACGGTGTTGATGAAGGAGTGCGGATTGTGCAACACACCGCTGTTCACCTGGTGAGACCAGAACTGGCGTGAGATCTGGAACGCTTCGTTGATCTCTACCGCCTTCTCGATACTAATGGAACCGTCCTTTTTCTGCGGCGTATAGTTCAGTTCCATGAGTGCCGAGTGCCCCGTCCCGGCGTTGTTCCAGCCGTTAGAGCTTTCCTGTGCCACGCCATCAAGGCGCTCGACCATGGTCATGGACCAGTTCGGCTCTAATTCCTGAAGATATGTTCCCAGCGTGGCGCTCATGATGCCGCCACCAATTAAAAGGACATCCGTTTCCTGCTCTTTTGGTGCGTCAGCCTTCGCCGCCAGCGAGACGGCGTTCAGCCCCACGGCCAGAGAAAAGAGCACGGCAGTCATTTTTTTCATCATTTATGCCTTAGTTGAATAGTGCTTGATGCGTGGAAATTACAGGTGAAACACGCTGCGGTGGCACGGTAGCAACTTTTAAATATTGTTTAAAGGTTACGAAATTATTGTAATTGTGAAATTTAATGATGGATTGTTTGTAGGGTTTTGGCAGACAGGCTGGCACCCGACGATTTTCCTGGCTATGATGCTGCACTTTGTGATCGCGCGCACGGAAGCCTGCCCCTACCAGCGAATTGTTATGTCATTACCCCACTCGTCTGTACCTCAAGAAGGCCATGTCGCCACTGTTTTACGTTCGCCTCACCGTCTGATGCGCGAAACCCTGGCCGGTGTGATTACCGCGCTGGCGCTGATCCCGGAAGTGATTTCGTTTTCCGTAGTCGCGGGCGTGGATCCGAAAGTGAGTCTTATCGCCTCCGTGGTGCTCTGTTTCGCCCTTTCCCTGCTCGGCGGGCGTCCGGCCATGGTGACGGCGGCGGCAGGTTCCGTCGCGCTGGTGATTGGCCCGATGGTCCATCAACACGGCGTACAGTACATTCTGCCCGCGGTGGTGATGGCAGGCGTGATTCAGATCCTGTTCGGCGCGCTGGGTATGGCGCGGCTGATGCGCTTTATTCCCCAGTCGGTGATGACCGGGTTTGTTAACGCCCTTGGCATTTTGATTTTCTTTGCCCAGGTGCCCCATTTCTGGAGCCGAAGCCCGCTGATTGTGGGCCTGTTCGTGCTGACGCTGCTGATTGTGCTTTGGGTGCCACGCTATATCAAAAGCGTGCCCTCCCCGCTGATTGCCATTGTGCTGCTGACTTTGTTCACCGTCACCAGCGGACAAATTCTGCCGACGGTAGGGGATGAAGGCTCCATGAGCGGCGGTTTGCCAGGCTTTACGCAACTGCTGGTGCCGCTCAATCTGGAAACCCTGAGCATTATCTGGCCGTGCGCACTTAGTATCGCTTTCGTTGGCCTGCTGGAATCCTTGCTGACGGCAAAACTGGTGGACGAACTGACCGCTACCCCCTCAAGTAAGCGCCGCGAGAGCATCGGTCTGGGCGTGGGGAATATTATGGCCGGGTTCTACGGCGGCATTGCGGGCTGCGCGATGATTGGGCAGACCATCGTTAACGTGGAGATGGGGAAAGGCAGAAGCCGTATCTCCACCCTTGCGGCGGGTATCGTACTGCTGGTGCTGGTTACGGCGCTCAGCGAGGTGATGGCCAAAATCCCGATGGCGGTACTGGCGGGTATTATGGCCATTGTGGCCGTCAAGACCTTTAGCTGGCATAGCGTTCAGCCCGGAACGCTGAAAAACGCGCCGGTGGCTGAAACCGTCGTGATGCTGGTGACGGTTGTGGCAACGGTTTCCACCGGCAACCTGGCGATTGGCGTGCTGGGCGGGATTGTGATGATGTTCATCCTCCCTGCCCGACTTAAGCAAAAAGCGCTGGCTACAGAAGAAAAATCGTCGCCAGTCCAAGAAAAATAAAGAAACCGCCGGTATCGGTAATGGCGGTGATCATCACGCTCGACCCCACCGCGGGGTCGCGCCCCAGCCGGGTCATGGTCAACGGGATAATCACGCCCATCATCGCCGCCACCAGCAGGTTCAGCACCATCGCCAGCATCATGACCCCGCCCAGCGCCATATCATCATACAGCCACCAGGTAATGCCGCCCATGATGCCGCCCCAGACCAGGCCATTAATCAGCGCAACGCCCATCTCCCTGAAAATCAGCCACGAGAAATTACCCGGCTGTATGTTTTCCAGCGCCAGGGCGCGAACGATCATGGTGATAGTCTGGTTACCGGTGTTCCCGCCGATCCCCGCCACAATCGGCATCAGCGACGCCAGGGCCACCAGCTGGGAAATGGTATGTTCGAAGCCGTCAATAACGCGGGACGCCACGAACGCGGTGCATAAATTGATGGCGAGCCACGCCCAGCGCGTTTTGACGGCCTTGCCGACGGAGGCATGAACGTCATCTTCGGCACTGATCCCGCCAAGGGCACGCAGGTCGTTATCGGTCTCTTCATAGACCACGTCAACGATCTCATCGATGGTCAGACGCCCCATCAGCTTGCCCACCGAATCCACCACCGCCGCGCTCACCAGGTCATCACGTTCGAAGGTACGCGCCGCTTTTTCGGCATCGTCTTCCGGCGAGAAGACCATCGGCTCGGTTTCCATGACCTCACTCACCCGCTGCTGGGTGCTGTTCAGCAGGATCGTTTTCAGCTCCAGCTCCCCGAGCAGGGTTTTATCCCGCGAGGTGACGAACAGTTTATCGGTGTTGTCCGGCATACTGCCCAGGCGACGAAGATAGCGCTGCACCGTACCCAGGGTGACGTCCGGGCGCACGGTGATGACGCCAAACTCCATGATCGCGCCGACGCTGTTTTTCTCGTAGTGCATCACCTGACGCACGCGCGCCCGCTCTTCAGCAGGCAGGGAAGCCAGCAGGCGTCCGGTCAGGTTGCGCGGAAGATGCTGAACGAGGTAAATCTGCTCATCGATATCCAGCGTTTGCAGGGCGTCAAGGATGTCCCGGTCGCTCATCTCATCGATAAGGTCATCCCAGACGTTTTCCGAGGCTTCAAGCAATACCTGACCGCGCTCGTGATCCTGCACCAGCCGCCACAGGGCGTGGCGCTCCTCGGAAGGCAATGCCTCCAGGGTGTCCGCCAGGTCCGGGGGCGGTAAATGTGCAACCAGCGCACCTACCTCAGCAATATCGTCGGCCAGCGTGCCGACATCATATTGCTCAGCCAGGGTTAGCTTACCCAATAACGTTGACGTGACCGCTTTATCGGTCGTCAGGAGCCAGATGAGCCGCGCACGCTCCTGGTCACGCTGCCTGGCGCTGTTTTTCTTTAATACCGACATCAATCATAAATCCATTAAATGAGTTGGCGTTAAGCATAGCGCGGGGATATGTAAATAAGAATAAACGGCGGGTCGGGATGGAGAAAAAAACGGCATATATGAAAAATTAGTGTGCCGGGCGCCACCCGGCACAATTGCAATCAGGCCGTACGCGCCACCGCGTCCCGTGACGCCGCATCGCGCTCATCGCCGGTCAGCTCGCTCAGCTTGCCGTCGCGCATCTCCAGCAGACGGTCGGCGTGAATGAAGTAGTGATCGTCATGGCTGATGGCAAAAATGGTTTTTCCCATCGCCTGCATCAGCGGCAGCAGGACCTGATAAAACTCGCGACGGAAGTGCGGGTCCTGATCGGCGGCCCACTCATCCAGCAGGATGATGTCACGCTCCTCGGCCAGGGCCAGCAGCAACGCCACGCGCTTCTTCTGCCCTTTCGACAGCTTCAGATTCAGGATTTTGCCATCCTGGAGCTCCAGCTTGTGCGACATTTGCAGGTGCGCAAGCCACTTCTCCACCAGCGCCGGATCCGCCTGCTGCCCTTCCGGTCCCAGCAGCCGGTCGAACAGCCAGACGTCGGTAAATACCGCCGAGAAGAGCTTGCGGTAGTCCTCCGGTTTCTCCGCGCTCAGCGCTTTACCATCCAGCAAAATTTCACCCGCCTGCGGCTGGTAGAGGCCCGTCAGCAGCATCGCCAGCGTAGATTTGCCGCTGCCGTTGCCGCCGATAAGGAACAGCAGTTCGCCGCGGTGAATGGTCAGGTTTATCGGCCCTACGGAGAAGGCGTTATCCTGATAGCGGAAGGTAACGTTACGCAGCTCCAGCGTTTGCCAGTTCGGGAAGGCCTGCGGGCGCGGGAACTCAGCCTTAAACGGCGCAAGGTCGAATTTCTTCAGCTTGTTGAAGGCCACCTGAGCGCTCAGCAGCGTCGGCAGTGCGCCAACGGCCGACAGCAGCGGCGTGCGTAAAAACAGCAGCGTCAGGGAGTAGGTTGCCGCCACGTTGGTATCGGCCCACCCCAGGCTGTTCGCCATCCAGAACACCAGGCCAATCGCGCCCAGCATCATGATATTGGACCAGTTCACGGCGCTCAGGTGGAACGTATCGGCGCGGATAATGTGATGACGATATTCGTGCGCATCCGGGATATAGAGATGGTTGAAGATATGCTCGGCACGCTCGCGGTTCAGTGTCAGCTCTTTGCGCCCTTCCAGCACCGTCTGATAATCGTTATAGAGCTTGTCTTCCGTTTCGCGCAGCACCGCCATGTGCTTATAGACGCGTGATACCAGCAGGAACCCGCCCCAGATGGTAATAACAATCCACAGCGTCGTCACCGCCAGCATTTTGCTGGAGAGCCAGGCGAGATAGGCTGCCGAGCCAAAGGTCAGGATGATCCCCTGCACCAGCTCCGGCAGGCGCACAAAGGCGATGGTAATGGCGCGCACATCGCTGGTCAGCCCCGCCAGCAGAGAGGCACTTCCCAGCTGTTCGATGCGTTCCACCTGAGTATCAAGAATACGTTTGATGAACTCGCTGCGCAGACGGAAAACGAAGTGGTGGCCGAGCGCGGTCAGCGCCAGCTGTGACCCGAGCGTGACCGCCATCAGCAGCAGCAGTAAACCCAGAAATTCCGGCAGGACGGAGAGTGACGTGTCGACCATTTCGATCAATCGCACGTTAATGAAGGCAATCAGGCCGATCCCCAGCGCCGCGCTGGCAAGGCTTAACGCCATCACCGCGATAAAAGGCCAGCGATACTGCCGCCAGACAAGAAGAAGTAGTTGCATGCAGAGCAATCCGGACAAGAAAAATCAGCCAGCAGTGTAAACTGCCTTTCACACACATCAAGAATAATTCTTATTTTTATTCTCTGTACGCTGCCTGGCGGAACGTGAGGTTGTAGCGAAATGCCCCCGCCACCGGGTGATCGCCAGGTTTAAGCGGCTGAATACCGTGATAAAAAAGCCGTGATTCACCGCCCCAGACCACCACATCGCCATGCTCCAGCATCAGCCGTTTGAGCGGGTCGTTGCGCCGCAGGCCGCCAAACTGAAAGACAGCGGGCAGCCCAAGGGATACCGAGACGATCGGCGCGCGCAGGTCCGGCTCGTCCTTATCCTGATGCAAGGAGAGCTTTGCCCCAACGGCATAGCGGTTG
This sequence comes from Enterobacter cloacae complex sp. 6730903, assembly GCF_048283985.1. Lineage (NCBI taxonomy): Bacteria > Pseudomonadati > Pseudomonadota > Gammaproteobacteria > Enterobacterales > Enterobacteriaceae > Enterobacter > Enterobacter cloacae complex sp. 6730903. The sequence goes on from NZ_JBLVXX010000043.1 coordinate 43,611, forward strand.
ATAAGACAGGCATCGGGTCGAAAATCAGGATAGCCGGCCGCCACGGCGGCAGCATGACACAGCGCCTGAAACGCCTCCGGCATCGGCGGCCACGGCTGATCCGTCAGCGGATCGTTCGCGGCATATACATAGCCCCGCGCATTCGTCGCCCATCCCAGTTCGCCGCAGTTGGTCATCGCCACGGACATGGTATACCCGCCCGGCGTAACCATATGGCGAAACGGCGAACGGGCGGTGACGGCATCAATACCGTCGAACAGCGCCGCCGCGCGGGAAAGCGCGAATCGTCTCAGGATCGTCGCCCCCGGCGCGAGCGGCTCCTGCCAGGGTTCAGCATCAGCAAAAAGATCGAGCATTATCCCTCCGGGTTGTTCGCCTCACGTTTTAATAATAGTACCTTACGCGCTGCCCCCCAGCGATAGCCCGAGAGCGCACCGTCGTTACGCACCACGCGGTGACAGGGGATGACTATCGCCAGTTTGTTGGCACCGCAGGCCCCCGCCACGGCACGTACGGCATTGGGTTTGCCAATGGCCTTTGCGACCTGCTGATAGCTTGCCGTCTCACCGCAGGGGATAGCCCGCAGCGCCTGCCAGACCTGCTGCTGGAAGGCGGTACCCCGGATATCCAGCGGCAACGTCAGCGGCGTCGCGCGGCTGTCGACAGAGGCAATAACCTGCCGAACACGCCCGGCAAACGCGCCTTCCATCGGTTCACGGACGGCAAGCGGAAACAGTGACAGCAGCTCAGCCGTCAGCCCGGCGTCGTCATCACCCAGCAGTATTGCGCAGATCCCGCGCTCGCTTTCCGCCACCAGACAGCGGCCCAGCGAGCAGTCACTGATGGCATAGCGGACCGCAGCCTCTCCGTTGCGGTACTGTTTTGCCGTCATGCCCAGCGCGCCATCGGCTTTACGGTAGTAGCTGCTGCCGTCCGGGAAGCCAGCCGCCAGTACGGCGTCGGTGATTTTACCGCCCTGTGCAAGCAGACTGCGCAGGCGTTGTTCACGCGCGGCCTGCTGCCATGCTTTCGGCGTCATGCCGGTGACGGATTTAAACAAGCGGTGGAAATGGAACGGACTCATGCCAACCTGCTGCGCCAGTGCCTCCAGGTTCAGCGCGGCATCCTGTTCAAGCAGTCGACAGGCCAGCGCAATGCTGGCCTTTTTCTGCGCCATAGGGTCGACCTGGTCCGGCCTACAGCGCTTACAGGGGCGGAAACCCGCCTGCGCGGCCTGGTGAGCATCAGGATAAAAGCAGACATTTTTACGCAGCGCGTGGCGGGCGCGGCAGGACGGACGACAATAAATGCCGGTCGTCTGCACGGCAAAGACAAACTGGTTATCCGCACGCGGATCGCGGGCCAGAACGGCCTGCCAGCGATCCTCATCGGTAAGATAGGTTGTGTTTTTCATCATCGGCTCCTCTTACAAGCATACGCTCAGCTTGCCTGAGCGCCACCGAACAAAAACCCGCAACCTTGCTTTTTAATTTTTTTCGCTCACCAGGAAGCTGTTGAACTGCGGCGAACTCCAGGTTTTAAACCCGTCAGCCTCTTTGGTGATCATATAGACGGCCAGCCCTTCCTGACGCACCACCTCTTTGGCTTTCTCCGTGCCGAGCACCATCAATCCGGTATCCCAGGCATCCGCCTCCAGCGCGGTTGGGGCTATCACCGTCACGGACACCAGGTTGTGGGTAATCGGACGTCCGGTTTGCGGATCAATCACGTGCGAGATACGTTTGCCATCCAGCTCGTAATAGTTACGGTAGCTTCCGGAGGTGCTGATACCGTGCCCGTTGATGTCGACAATCGCCTGCACCGCGTTCTGCTGATCGGTTGGTTTTTGGATGGCCACACGCCACGGCCTGCCGCTGGCGTTCATGCCCCGGCTGACGAGCGCGCCCCCGACGGAAACCAGATAACGGGGAATGCCTTCCTGCGCCATCAGGGCCGCGAGATGATCCGCAGCATACCCCTCGCCTACCGTGGAGAGATCGACAAACAGGTCGGGAATATCTTTTTGCAGGTATTGCTGACCGTACTGGGAGATCACCGCCAGATGCTGTAACCCTGTACGCGCGCGGGCGTCGTCGATGGCGGCTTGATCGGGTGTAGTCACCGGCTGCTTGTTGGGGCCAAATCCCCACAGGTTCACCAGCGGCCCCACGGTCACATCCATTGCGCCGTTGGTTTTGTAGCCCACGCGCATGGCTTCCGTGACGATATCGGCCATCGCTTCGCTCACCGGCCACAGCGAGGTGCTGCTGGAGCGATTGAAACGCATCAGCGCTGAGTCATTTTTATAGGTAGAGAGTAGCTGATCGTCGGCATCCAGCTGCGCCTGAATTTTACCGCGTAGTTCTTCAGCGCGGGACTTATCAATATCCATCACGCTGACGCGCCAGAAGGTCCCCATGGTTTTCCCTTCCAGCACCGTCGCGGCGGGTGCGTCGATTTTTGCGGGCTGTGTGGAAGAGTCACACGCGGTCAGGAGTAAAAAAGTCGCCAGAACGCTGGCGCGTAAAAAAGTCATATCCATTGGTTATTATCCTCATGCCAGGGCGGCAAGAGTACACTAAAACAGCGTATTTGAAGACCCTAAAAAAGCATGAAAAAAGGGGCCTGATGGCCCCTTTGTTGCAGTATGAGCAATTAGAACTGGTAAACCAGACCCAGCGCGACGATATCGTCGGTACCGATACCTGTCTGACGGGTGAAGTCATTTTCATCCAGCAGGTTGATTTTGTAATCAACGTAGGTGGACATGTTTTTGTTGAAGTAGTAAGTCGCGCCAACATCAACATACTTCAGGATATCCTGATCGCCATAGTTTTCGATGTCTTTACCTTTAGATTGCAGGTAAGCCACGGATGGGCGCAGGCCGAAGTCGAACTGATACTGAGCAACCACTTCGAAGTTCTGTGCTTTGTTAGCCCAGCCCTGATCGCCAACGCGGGTCGCGTTGTAAGTCTGAGTATACTGTGCAGCCAGATAGATGTTGTTCGCGTCGTATTTCAGACCACCGGTGTAGGTCTCTGCGCGATCGCCGTCACCGAAGTAGCCTGGCGCGTTCTGGTCAGCAGTACGTTTAGAGCTGGTGACTGCCGTACCGAGTGCGAAGCCTTCGCCCAGATCGTAGGTCAGAGAGCCGCCGTAGCCATCACCGTTCTGACGCAGTGCCTCACGACCGTTGTTGGTCTGGCCTTCGCCGCTTGCGCTGCCGTTTTTACCCTGGTACTGCAACGCGAAGTTCAGACCATCAACCAGACCGAAGAAGTCCTGGTTACGGTAGGTCGCGAAGCCGTTACCACGCTGCTGCATGAAGTTGTCAGAACCGTAGGTGTCGCCGCCGAATTCCGGCAGAACGTCAGTCCAGGAAGTCACATCGTAAACAACGCCGTAGTTACGACCGTAGTCGAATGAACCCGCATCAGCGAATTTCAGACCTGCGAACGCCACACGCGTCCATGAGTTGTTTTCGTTCTCACCAGAGTTACCCTGGATCTGGTATTCCCACTGGCCGTAACCGGTCAGCTGGTCGTTAACCTGAGTTTCGCCTTTGAAGCCCAGACGCATGTAGGTCTGGTCGCCGTCTGCGCTGTCGTCATCAGAGAAATAGTGCAGGCCATCCACTTTACCGTACAGATCTAATTTGTTGCCGTCTTTGTTATAAATTTCAGCCGCATTTGCTGCGCCTGCCACCAGCAGAGCTGGTACCAGGAGGGACAGTACTTTAAGGAAGGTGCGAACAAGTTCCTGATATGAGATCATCATATTCATCCGGAGCGCATCCCAGAGGGACATCATGAGCCATCAACTCACCTTCGCCG
>NZ_JBLVXX010000044.1:0-44782 GCF_048283985.1 Enterobacter cloacae complex sp. 6730903
TTTCGATTAATCAACGATGCTCGTGCCGCCGCCAATCGCAGCCTGTTGTTCAGCTGGTGGCAGGGCGTCAAAAGCAGCGCGTTTCATGGTTTTCTGCCCAGCCTGATGCTGCGACTGGTGAGAACCACCGCCGCTGTTGCCGGACGCTTTGAGGATGTAGTCTTTCTGCGGGTGCGACTCGACCAGAGATTCCAGCGCTTCATCGAAGCTGGCCAGCTCGCCGGGCTTGGTGCGAGAGAACACCTTATTACCCTGGCCGTCGTAGGCCACAACCTTGCCGTCTTCGATTTTGAAGTTCTGCCCGAAGTACGAACGCACGAACTCAGCCGGGATCGCCATCTTCTCTGAAATGAATTTGGAGCCACCGAAGCGGCCGCCGATCATCTCGTCGTAGAGCTGGCTTTCGAGCTGTTTGGTCTTGCCGTTCGCTTCATCCAGCTGCTGCTGGAATACCTTGGTAATCTCAGCCTTAACCTGGTCAACAGCGCCAGCGTCGATCAGTTTTTTCTGGTCGATTTTGGTCATCATCTCCAGGGCTTCGAGCGCCTTGGCCGGGTCGGTGATGCCAGAGAATTTCGCGAGATTGGCTTCCGCCGCTTCCTTCGCTTCGCGGTGAGTTTTCGCCTCGCCATTCAGGGAGGTGATTTTGGTCATCGCTGCGACCGCATCGAACGGGATCTCTTTGCCATCATCATGGATGTACACAGGCATACCGTTTTCAACGACCACATTTCCGTTAGCATCAAGTTTCAGTTTCATTGTTTTTGCTCCAGCCTTCCGGCCATACGTAAAGGGTCATCCGACCCGGGCACCGCTTCGCATCCGCTCAGCGGCAGGCATAAAAAAAGCTGCCCGGAGGCAGCCTGATGTTGATTAAAGCAGGGGAGTCTTAATTGCTGTGCATTCTTTCGTAGAATGCCTCATCCAGATACCCAACCCATTTCCCATTGATGAGCACGACTATATCACCAGAGCAGTGGCTCTCATCTATGGATATGCTCGCTGGCGAGCACCTGTGCTCATTGGCGAGGAACAACACCTCATCCATATATTTGTCTGACGCGTCGTGTAGCTCGGATGGATGAAAGCGGATTTTGGTCATATGCGGCTCTACTCAAAAGCAGCGGCATCAATTCGCCGCAACTCATCCAGTGTAAGGAACTCACCTCGATCATTAAACATATCCGGCACGGTGATTTTGCCGTCACGCAGCATCTGCGCACGAGTAACGCCCAGCACCTGCTCCTGCCGCGCGTATGGTTGCCTCGCAAGCCATTCGGCATAGCTGGTATGCGCTGGTACCTGTCCGTCCATTGAGGCGCGCGTGGCGCTGCTCAGCTCGCCAGAGGCTATCTGCATCTCTTCCCACGATTTGGTAATCAGGATTTCACCGGAGCGGCAGCAAAAGTGGATTTTGCCGGGTCCGCGCAGATACGGAATTGCATGGCCCAGCGGCTTGCCATCGAGCGAGTAGAGTTTGCGGTCGCGGATGATGCACCACTGGCTGGTGTGGGTGTCCAGAGTCGAAGACCACTGTTTGGCCTTCACGATATCGCTGTTGGCCTGGGCGAACTCCTGACGCGCCGTAGCGGCCATGTGATTCACCGCGGTGCGGGTCACCACAGCCAGGTCGCGCCGGGATGCATTAATCACCCCGTCTTCACGGTTAAGTTTTGGCGTGCCTGCAACGCGCCGGACAATCTGCTCTACCGTTTCACCCTGAAGGAAGCCGGAACGCACGGCGTTAGTGATTTTATCCAGCCGGTCGGCTTCAAGCTTCTGCCCCCACTCTTTCAACAATCGCCCCTGGAAGGGCTGCGCCACTGCTGCGGCGTATACCTGCTCGGGCGCTATGCTCTGCAGCGGCACATGCTTGAGGATCTGCTTTGGAATGATGCTGCTGAACAGGTCAAGCTGATACCCGGCCTCATACTCAACGTAGCGCGTCAGTTCACGTGCCAGCGCATCAATTACCGGCTCATAGGCCTGTTGGTTCAGTTCACGCACACCAGCCAGCAGCGAAGCCAGGCGGCGAGCGCTGTAGGTATCGGCACGCTTACCATCCAGCAGCACCAGCAGTTTGGCAGCCAGGTCAGCATCCATCTTGCTGAGCAGCGCCACCATCCGACGAGCGACGCCAGTACCGTAGCGGTTTACATACAGGCCGTGCGCTATCGTTTCGTCCTGCAGGCGGTCATTGACGGAGCGGGCCATGCTATACCTCGTCTAACGTTCTGGTATCCAGAGACGATGATTCAGCCAGCAGTTCGCTCAGAACCACATCAGGATCCGCATCGGCATCAATAATGTTCAACTTCTGTAGCGATTTAATCGCATCAGCTCGACGGATATCACCACCCTGGCGCAGTGCCTGGATGGCAAGCGCGGCGGACGGATTGAATACGGTCGATTCGACATCCAGCTCAGTGCGAACATCAACGTTGCCACCATCTTTCTCGCCGATGTACTCGGCCATGATTTGCAGAATGTTGTCGATCGCATCTTCAAGGCTGGTAGCCATGGTGTAGAGCGGTGACTGCTCCTGCATTTTCTCTTCTGAGGTCTGGTCGACAGACTTCGTTGAGGTGTTATCCGTACGCAGCATCTTCGCGCCAGCCTGGCGCATCTGCTCCACCAGGTCGGTCAGTGACTCTTTGCCAGCGCCGATGGAGGAGCCGGTATGCTCGACGTATTCGAGACCCTGTTTCTGCCGATCGTTAAAACTTGCCGCAGAGGAAGAGCCAATCACCAGTTCCTGCCCTTCCTCGAGCCCAAACACAGTTAAGATCGGAACGCGTGCAACATGCAGGATGTTGTCCTGCTCGCTCTGGCTCTGCCAGTGCTTCACGTTTAGCAGCGCCATGTTGAGCAGGGGCGGTGAGCCGCACATAAACCCGGTGCGCTTGGTATAAAGCGTCACCAGAGCAATGTCCTGACGTGATGTAACCCATTCGTCGAATAGTGCCCAGTTCGCCGCGCCATCGGCATCCTTCGATTTCCGGTAGATTTCCACCTTACCCGGCGTCAGATAGCGTATCTGCTCGACTTTCGTCTGTCCGAAGTCGTCACCATCTTCGACGACCACCTCTTTAATGCGCAGCGCGGTCAGAATCACCTTTCCGCCTTCGATCTTAGACTTCCAGCCGATCACCTGGCGCGGATTCAACATAGTGACATATGGGCGCGCACCGGTAGCCTTTTCATCCGCTTTGGTCTTCACTTGCTCGGCGTCGACCCGCGGGTAATCCACCAGCGCATGGGACAAACCGTACTGCATCGCCAGGCCGAAGAATGACTGAGCCCAGACATCAAGGCGTGTACCTTCCAGGTCGATGTTCTTCGCATACTCGCGCAGTTGATCAGGAACATTCTCGGCCAGCTTAATCGGCTCGGCGAATACACGTCCGATGTTCTGCTTAATGGTCTCTTCGTAGGCTGGCAGAAGCGTGGCCACGGCGAGGCGTTTTTTGTAATCCTCTTTGTCTTCCTTGGGCCAGCGAGGGAGATAGGACTCGCCCAGCTGGCGCATATACAGCGTGCCGCCCATCAGGGCATCGTTGATATCCCACGCCTCGACCATGTTCCCATAGTCCAGATTTGGGGTTGAAATATCAGGCATGGGATTAGATCCGTAGGTTGGTGACTTTGCCGACTTTCTTCGGCGGTGAATGCAGGACGGCATATCGAGTGCCATCCCAGTCGTGATCTTCCTGCTGAGTGTCTACGTCATCAGGGTTCTTACTGTCGCGAACGAGCACCGGAACACGGCTTATCCAGCCGCGGCAATAGTCGAAGACGTAGAATGCTGGTTTCTCAGGTACACCAGATTCCAGCTTCTTACCCTCAAGGACGGCCTCCAGCATGTCAGCAAAGAGGGCCGCTCCGTTTACGCGCGATCCCGGTTTCTTGTTGGATGGAACCCACTTAACGCCCTGCGATTCCATCTTCTGGGCAATAGAGAGCTCGTCATCGCCAGTGTTGTAGATGGCACCGTCAGCTGGGCCCGGCACAACCTTTTTGCAGATACCGGGCATGATGTTCAGTTGCCCCTGAGTTATCCCATTGAGTTTTATCTCTTCAGGTTCAGGCAGCTCTTCGCCCATCAGCCGCTTATCAATCCAGGCCACACCCTTGGCGACGTTTGTCGAGCTCATATTGAGCCCTTTGTTCAGCTCGTCAGGTGGACAGCCATACCACTCGCCAATCAGGATCAGCGACCCGGCTGGCGGGCAGAACTGGCGACCATCATGAAGTTCTGCGGCGGTGCCGTCGGCACGCGCCCACCAGAGATTAGAGAACGGCTTCGACTCGCCCCAGTCATGTGAGCGGTCTACGGTCCAGCTATCCGGTATGCGGAACGGCTTGATAACGTGCAGCGCTTCATTCCAAAGATGGTCAAAGCGCCCGCCGCTGGTAACGTCCCAGGAACCATCAACCCACGCTTTGCGACGGTTCGGGTCTTTGATGGCCATCAATGTCGCGATGTATTGTGGATCGAGATACGGGTTCTCTTTGAACGAGCCGTGAATCGCAACGCGGGTAAGCGTGATTTCCTCTTCTCGTTCAGTCTGGGGGTTGAATACCATTTGCCGGTCGCGCTGAACGGTTCCGCGTGGCGCTGGCTCAATGAAACGCTTCTTCACCCAGGTGTGGCCGATGCCAAACGGGTTGGTCGTACTGAACGTCTCCAGCGGGATAGGCCTCAGCAACTTGCCATTATCCAGCGGGTAGTTTTCCGGCCGGAAAGATGAGCGTCGGCAGGAGAACATCATTTCGTAGAACTCAGGAGACTGCTGTTTCGTCAGCTCGTTAAAGCCAATGAATGGGAATTCCTGCCCGTGGAAATCCCAGTAGTCGTCAGCCTCTTTGCCGAAGCGAAAGAGAAGCTCCTCGCCTGTCGGCCACACCCAGCGCAATTCACTCGCAGATGACAGGTATCGAGCGCCATCGTTGAACAGGCGAAACATACGCTTCGACTGAGTGATGATGTCGGCAAGGTTCTTATATTCGGTGTCGAAGATGACGCCGCGCCAGAACGAACCATAGCCCACGCCGACATTGCGCCGGAACCTGGCTAACTGCGCAGCGGTTTTACCCGGGCCGCGAGTGCCTTCGAACAGGATTTCGTTACACGGGCAGCTCAGCGCCAGAGACTGCGATCCAGGCAGTGGCTTCCATACAGCTTTGTAATTCATCCACCGAGCACCCCGCCCTGTTGTTTCTGCGCCGCCGCTTCCCAGTCATCCACGCTGTCACTGGTTGGCACCAGCATGACGTTATGCGTTACCTCTTTCGTTTCCGCCTTATTCTCGATGCTGTACGCCTCACGCTCGAGGCCGATCAGCGTCTTCAGGCTGTCACTCAGGTCTTTCATGGATTTAACACGGGAAGGCAGGCTGATTATTTTGTGGTACAGATCGTTGAGTTTATCCATACCTTTGTCATCTTCACGTCGCATCAGCTCCCCGAGCTGTTCAAGCGCGGCCACGTCGCCACACTCTCCGGCCAACTCATCGAATAGCGTGTTGGTCAGTTCGCGAGCCCGGCGGATATCTCCTCGGTGTTCCATTCGAACAGTGGCGATCACCTCTGCCGTCGCCTCGATTAGTTGCCGCTCTGAAATAGTGCTTTCGGTGGCAACCTGCCTGGCAACCTCACGTTTGGCAACCAGCGCATCTGCCTTTGCCTGGACTTTGGCTTTTAGATCTCGCTCCCATCCATCCTTTTTGGCTCTCTTGCTGATGGCCTGGTGAGAGATGCCATATTTTCCGGCTAACTCCCTTACCGATAGCACTCCAGCCCGGTAAGCCGATTCAATGGCCTCCCAATCTGGTTTGCTCATTGGTTACTCCGTTATTTCTTTACAGGCTCATACTTCAGCTTCTGGGTAATGCCATGCTTAACGAGGAAGTTTCTCACCTTTTGGTAGTCAGGCTCGCAACGCATCATCAGGCAGAAAACTGTCAGCGTCCTTAGGTAGACAGGAACCCACCACCTGCTTTTGATTTCAACTGACAGTCTGCACATCGCCATTGATTTCTTCCTCGCTAGGAACTGGTGTGAACTCCACGCGCTTTACATCAGTAGGAGCGAAATACAGCCACTGACCCGTCTCAGTCGCCAGCGGCACGAAGCCGTTTACCAGCTCAGGCTGACGTCGTGACATCTTGCCCGTGAAGGTTTCGCCAGTCTGGGTTGTAAGGGTGATTTGGTAAATGTTGGACATAAAGCCTCTTATCCCCTACAGGGTATATTTACGATTTATCCGCTATAGCCATTACGATGGGTCTGCCCATGGTGATAGCAATAGAGAACCACCAGCCCAGTGGCTCACTGTTTTTTTGATGTGGCTGAACACTCCAACCTGACAGCTTCGCTTATGGGAAACTTCCCATACCCACTTAATGTCACGCTGCTAAATTCAAGGTGTATCGAATATGCATTTGCATGCCCTCAAAAGAATTTGGATTCCCTTCCTTTGAGGGTTTCTTTTCCCATTATCAAGCCCACCAGCGGATGAGCTTTGTAATGGTTAACAGTCAGCGTCTGGACGGGCTACGGCACGACATGCCCACATGCAGGCTTCCTGCATTTTGGTGCGCGCAATGGCGAGACAGCGGGCAGCTTCGTGGGCTTCAGCAGAGTGGTTGCCGGTAGCAGATAACTCATCGTTGACATGCTCACGCTCTGTATCAAGTAAATTACAGAAGTGTCGGCTGACACCCTTCAGGCGATTCATGCGCTCAATATCACCAGGCGTTAAGGTTCGATAGCCTTTAACGGTGGTGCCATCCTGCGGTTTAGCTTCGCTCATAGTTTTTTCTCAGTTGGTTTCTGGCAGTTCGCCTGCCACGCTTTGTTATGCGCCAACTTGCTTTTGCTGGCTTGTAGATGGATATTGCTGGGATGAAACACATGGAGATAACCAAATGAAGCAGATTCTTTTTGCGTGGTTTGTTTTAACAAATACCTTTGCCTGCATCACCGCCAGCATTAACGTGAACAACTCACTAATGCTTGATTCAGCTGTGCCGTGGATTGTTGGGATTTCTCTTGCAGCAATCACTAATTACTTATTGGCTAAAAAACTGAAGAAAAGCGGTTTTCTTTAGCACATCCTTAAGGCATTGGTGTATTCACTATTTCAGGCACTGCGTGCGGATGTAGTCCTGTAGGACACTCAGGGATTTTTGGTCGCTGATGATTCCGGATCGGATACCAAGAACGTTTCGTCCAGCAACTGCAGAGAGTTCGACGGTGGCATCATCGCCCATGCTGGCGGCGCCGGGGGTTTCGGCCGCGGCTGGCACTGGACACTTGCCTTTGACGTGCATCCGACCACCATTATCAAGCTTGCGCTGCAGAGCATCATTTTCAGCATTAGCATCAGCCAGTTCCTTCGTATATTTGGCATCCAGAGCAGCAACATCTCGCTGCCGGGTTGTCATGTCAGTGATTGTGGCGTTAGCCAGGCTGAGTTTCTCAGTGGCCTTATCGCGCTGGTCTCTGTAGGTGATGGCGTTGTCGCGGTAGTGATTAACGAGGAACGCCAGCACGCCGATTAACGCCACCACCAGCAACTGCAGCCAGTAACGCTTAACCAGTGCGCTAATCACGACAGGAACAGAGCGCGCTCCGCCTCACGCCGACGGGTCAGCCCATTCAGGACTTTGCCACCAGCTTTATTCCAGCGCAGGAACTCATCGGCAGCGCCAGCGTAATCACCGGCGTTAAGTTTTCGCAGAAGAGTCGATGTCGACAATGAACGGGCGCCGAGGTTGTACGTGATCGACACCAGGGCATCAAATTGCCCCTGAGTCAGCCCCACTTTAACCAGGCGGGACACGTCACTTTCGTAACTGACCAATCCAGTCTTCAGCAGGCGCTCTGCTGTTTCCTGCTTAATCGTCATCCCGGCGCGGATTGGTTTGCCGTCTACTGGCTGAGTCCAGCCATAGCCGATCGTCCACACTCCGACGCTGTCCTGGTACGCGGTGAGTTTGCAGCCTTCGAATTGCTTGATCAGGGCAATGCCTTTATCACTGATTTGCATCACCGCCTCCAAAGCGAGAATTAAACACCCGGGAAGCCATAACCTTAACCTGCTCTACGCCAACAAACCCTAGCGCGCCGCCGATAGCTATCGACAGAGACTGTGGAAGGTTAAAGTAATCAAGAGCTGACACAGCGGTAAGGGTTAGAGCTCCGCAGATTGCCCCCTCAAGGAGCATTTTCTTCCAGCCGCCACCGCCGTAAGCGATTCGCATGGCGGCCATGACAACCGATAGCAATACGGCACCCATCGGCGTTTCGCCACGCCACCAACTGTGGAGTAGTTCGATAAACTCCGTCCAGGAGTGGGGATCGTTATGCATTTTCATAGTCTCTAACCTCCGGCTTAAAAGCGGGGGCTGTGTGTTTGAAAGGGGGCAGGCCCTCGGGACGATTTAACAAGTAGGCGTGTCGATGATGGTTCCCGGGGCCTGGAATAAAAAACCCGGCGACAGGCCGGGAAGATGAGGGTAAGGCAATGTCGGCTCTCTGGCCGAAGGGTCCCAGGTAGTGGGTTTGGTGTGCGGCGTACCGCAAATAAAAAAGCCCAAGGCGTTAACCTCGGGCTTGAATTTTTTTGGCTTCGGAACGACTGAACGGATTCCCAGCGTTAGAGATGAATCTATCCAGTTTTTCCGCGAAATGCAATATCTATTTCCTATATATTTTCAACATTAGGGAAAATTATTTTCATCTCGTTACTTTTGAGAGAATGGAATCAGCCATAGACTCCTGTTTATGGCATTCGGCGACCAATTCCTCAAATAGCGGCTGAAGTTGCTCATATGCCGCCGTTTTCTTTATCTCCGCAACAGTATTAACGCCCTCAATTACCGTTGAGAACTTAAGCCTGGCGTAACCTCTACCACCGCAGCGGTCGCAGGCTTTCATTACTGGAACGCCCTGGCGATCACTTTCTGCCTTGTCCAGCACCTTACCTTTGCCATGGCAGCGACACGAATTGCTGATAACGCCTTTTCCGTTACACGGCTTGCACTTAACTCGCACCACCTCACGCGCCTGTGTCCAGCTCTCCCAGTCGCTTGGGCGAACGGCACGCGACATTTTCGACCAGTAAGGCGGTTTCCCCCATGGGTATGAGACCTTGTTGGTAAACACTTGCGCCTCTGTAAATCCGCCACCATCACAGCAATCACATTTTCGAGTGCTGGCAGCACTTCTTGAATAATCCTGGTATGCAAAAGCGCAGAGAACCTTAAGCACGCCTGACCGAGCTGATTCCTCGAGTTCAGACAGTGCTCTGAATTTACCTGATAACTTACGTGCCTGCTCATAGAGTCTCTCCAGTGCTATATCTGGGCTGCTAATGCCGATTTTCGAGAGGTAAAGATCGAAACCAAACCCGCACTTGTGACCAGCAAGTCCAAGCGCCGCCATAACGTCAGTGCCGGTGAGACTGTCTGATGCGGTTGCGCGAGGAGAGTCACTGAACATCGGTGATTTAGGCGCGAAGTATTTAGCGATTGATTCGAGGTTCATTAGGCTGCTCCTGCTGAATGATAGATACGAACAAAATTACGAAGAATGCGGTAATCCACCAGCACAGATCCCCGGTAGCGGTAAATGCGAAGGCGCTGCCAGCGCGCGCGGAGTATCTCAAGCGTTTCTGGCTTCATCTGGCCTCCTCGATAATGATTTGCCCGGTTTCTCCCCAGATTTTGGTAACCCGTCCGTCCCAGACATGGCTATCCTCGTCAAAAACTGCATCCAGCAAAGCTTTCTCCAGGTTGTCTTTGTCCGGCTTTTGTTGATGTGGCTGGCCGACATATTGCGCCCGCTTTGCCTTGCTCCAGCTCTTTGGCATGGGGATAACGAACGTGACGTGATATCCGGACTCAGGCAGACGGATGCCGAGCAACCTGACATGTTCTTTGTAAGCCCAGTACGCTGCCGTTTCTGGCCGTTTATGCCATCGGTCACGCTGAGTCATCCTGGGCTTGCCAATCGGCGTAATTTCGTAAATTTTCATGCGGGCACCACCAGCCCGCGGCGGGCAACTTCAATCACTGTCAGAACAATCGCGCGGTCCATAAGCTGACGGCGCTCTTCCCTGTTCAGCTTATTGCCGTTATCAATGCTGTCATGGCAGCAAACGCAGAGCGCAGCTGTCGCACAGTCATCGGTTTTTAATCCCATGCCTTTCCCTTCGTTCCGGTGTGCCACCTGCGTTCCCCATGCGCCACAAAGAACACAACGTTCGATCTGCCCGACGGCTGCGAGCCATTTCTTGCTTCGATAAATAGCCACGCTCACCCCCATATCCGGTTTTGCCACTGACGATTTATACGCGGTGGTTTATTGCCTTCAGGAAGCCGGGCGCTGACGGTCCAGGTGAGATAATCGGAGTTCAGGCTGCGCTCTACCATTACGCCGCGGCGCTGGTATTCCGCCATGAGCTCTTCGGCCTGCTGGGTTGTGCAATCGGTATGATGGAACCAGGTATGCTTCATCCCCATCACCCCGCGAAGCTCATGAGCTGCGCAGCGGCGTTCTCCGCCTCACGCTGGTCCGTGAACGCTTTTGACAATATCCAGCGCCAGAGGACATCGAGCGCGGCTTTGTACAGCTGCTGGAACTCGATTTCGTCCATGTTCGCGAACGAGATACTGCGAGGATGTTTCTGAAGGGTGCCATCCGGAAGCTTTATGGCGTCGTAATGCCCGGCCTGAATCGTCACCCAGGCGCGGTATGCATCGAAGGATTTACAGAGGCTGATCCCGTTCGTGACGCGGCGGCTCGCTACCTGCTCAAGATAGTGCTCAGCGGCATCAAGTAGTGCGCCTTCGTTGCCGCCGTAGGAAGCCAGGAATTTAGCGTAGCCGGTTACCAGCTTGCGCTCATTGGAGGAGATCGCGCCGCCGGTCGGCTCCCAGTATTCGAAGCCCAGATTCAGCAGAGCGAAAAAGCGTCGGTGAAACGCTGGATTGCGTACCTGTTTAAAGTCGGCCACCAGCACAGCGCCGAGCTTAATTTTGGATTGAAGTAAATCGCTGCTCTCCGGCGTAGCCGGGATCAGGATCCCTGAGGACTGTTTGATGAGTTGTAACTGCGCCATGGTTTTCACTCCGTGGCGCATCGATGTCAGGTTGCTGGTTGTTCAGGCCAGCTCAAGAATAATGATTGCGTACGTAGTGACAAGTCAATTTTTTGAAGTCATTTCCCTTACAACTTCCATTATGGTTTCCTTCGACCAGTATCGATCGTCCCTGCTTAGTTTTCTGTGAGTTATGGAACTGTCGTTGGTGGAAATTATATACCGCTCCTCTGCCCTCATACTGAACGTCAGCAGCTCTTTTCCTTTCCCATCGGTTATGGTCACTCGTAGATCTGACTGAGCTACACCCTCCACGAAATCCCCCTGAGCGACATACAGACGCGATTAGAAATTGTCGGCAGCAGCATCAAAGGGATTCGCAAATTGCGGTATTCTGAAAATGCGCGCTACCCCTGTGTGCAATCTTAATAGAACCAGTCGTCTGCACTTTCCCAGGTTTCCTGAAGAATTCCCTCGACCGTCTTCTTTGCTTCCTTCTCACCGCCGTAAACACTTAGTCCATCCGAACCTGCACGACGAATAACAAGGCTGCAATCTTCAAAATGATTCTGGAGTCGTTTTAAAAGTTCTTTTTCCAGCGCCGGTACTGCGCCATTAGGAAGTTTTTTAGTACGATCAATGGTTAATTCAACTTTCATTGTGGCCTCCTTTGCTTGTACTGTATTTTTATACAGTATACCTACATGGAAAAATGGTCAACGCCTTAAGAGCACAAAATGTTAATTCCATGTCAGGAAGTAAAAATAAAACCCGCCGTAGCGGGTTGAATAATAAGCCTTTTCTATGCTGCAATTTCTTTCGATTGGCAAAGTTCAGGGAGATTTGCTCTCACAAGCGCCTCGGCGAACGGCGGCGGAACTGCATTACCGCAGCGGGCTACCTGCTTATCCTTCGCATACTTCACGCCGCGGTAGTCTCTGTCGATGATGTACCACTCAGGGAAGCCCTGCGCCCGGTATAGCTCATGTGGCTGCAGCATTCGCATGCCGATATCAACGATGCGGTACACCACACCTTCGATGGTCACCAGCCCGGTGCTGTCCGGGCCGCAGTATTCGCGCAGGAACTCCAGCGCCAGCTGCGCGCGCAGCTCGTCGTACCCGTCAACGGCAAGAAGGGTTTTCACTTCTCCCACATGCAAGCCGCCAGCGGTGACAGTCGGCATTGGCTCGTCGGTGCGCTGCCCGTCCCGGCAGGTACCGCGAAGCTTCACCAGGTGAGACGTCACCGCGGCATGGTGATTTCCCGTGGTGATGGTATGGGTAGGCTGCCCCACTTCGCCGCCAGGATGACCAGTGTTGTCGACCATCAGATGAGCAGCGACAACCGCATGATGATCGACAGTTGTCACTGAATGCATCGGCTCGTCCATGCCCACTCCAGCCCCCTGGTAATTCCCGCCATAGTGCTTAACCAGATTCGCGGCCACCAGCCCGAACTTGCCGCCACCGGCGACGACCGTGCCCAGTGGCTTATGCAGACCTGGTACGCGAGGCTCCTGCCCAGGGCGTTCGCCATAGCCCATCTGAATGAGCGTGGGCATCACCAGCTGTGATTTACCGCCACCACCAGCCGTAATAGTCGCGCTTGGCTCGTCAGCACCATGTCCGACACTGGCTCCGAACTGGCGGGCAATGAACGGCGCCAGCGCCGCCTCAACCAGCCCCAGCGCGTGTCCATTACCGCCCGGGCGCCGGGATGTGCCAGCGGTTACCGTTGGTACCGGCTCAGTTACTGGTTGCCCGGTGGCACCGGTGCGGAACTTGGTCAAGTGCGGCACGGCTATCGCATATCCATGGGTTTTGGTAATGGTCTGCAGCGGTTCCTCCAGCGCCTGGCCGCGGAAGCAGTCGTACTTTCCTTTCGTCGTGGTGTGGTTACACTTCACGATAAACGGCGCCGGGTTATCCAGGACGAAACGCTGTATGCCGCGGGCGATGCGCTTCAGCGTGTTCTCTGCCAGCGGCTTTTTGCGTTCAAAGATAGAAGGCGCGCCAATAGACCAGTCGATACACTCTGCGGCGGTGCGCCATGGTGACAGCCTGCCCATTTGGACAGCTGGCGACTTCGGGTCCGCGTGGGTTGCTTGCGGCCAGGCTATCGGCTCCCCGTCCCGGCGCATCACCATGAAAAAGCGTTTCCTGATGGTCGGAGCGCCATAGTCGCATGCGCGCAGCTCGCGATAGTCCACGTCATAACCAAGCCCGGCCACCAACTGCTGCACCTGCTCGCCTTCCGGTGACAGCTGCAGGAACTCGCAGCATTCCAAAAGCGCAGGATGGTCAGCTGGCACGCCGGTGCTCAGCATGCCAATAAACGCCTCGAATGTTTCACCGGCGCGCTCAGGATCAGGACGCATCTCTCCGACCAGCAGCGGCCCCCACGTTTTAAACTCTTCCACGTTTTCCAGCATCATCACGCGCGGGCCTACTTCCAGCGCCCAGCGAATAACGATCCACGCCAGTCCGCGAATCGCTTTCTCAACTGGCTTAGCGCCCTTGGCTTTTGAGAAATGACGGCAGTCCGGCGAGAACCAGGCGAGCCCTACTGGGCGACCTGCAGTAGCAATCTTCGGCTTTACCTCGTACACGGATTCGCAATAGTGCAACGTGTCCGGATGGTTGGTAGTGTGCATCGCCACGGCGTTCGGGTCGTGATTAATCGCGATGTCCACGCTCCGGCCGGTAGCCAACTCAATGCCCGTGCTCGCCCCGCCGCCTCCGGCAAAGTTATCAACGATAATCTCTCTCACGCGTATTCCTCCATGGCGGCGGCCAGCGAACGGGCAGCAGCGACAATTGACGGTACCGGCATTCGTTCCAGCCACATCCGATTGATGTGATGCTGCAGGCGGCGCTGGTGGTGCGCCGGGAGGTTCCCGGCATTTTCAATCTGGCTGTATACCATACCGACCTCGGCAGGCCATACGGTTTCAGGCACCTCCGCCAGCAGCAGGCTTTCCAGCTCGATAATTCGTTTTGTGGCGTACTGCAATTGCGGGTCAAAGTTATTCTGCGACCCGCCGTCTTTGACGAAGGATATCCAGTGGGTTTTGTCATTTTTCCCGGTTCGCTGGCCGATGATTGGCTTCACATCCGTGAGCGCCAGAACCTGGCTAACTGGTATCTGCGTTTCGTTCCATTTAAAAATGAGAACACCGTGTGGCCGCAATACGCGGAATGCTTCCTCAAACCCGGCGCGAAGGTCGGCGCGCCAGGTAGCTTTGTTCAGTCTCCCGTATTTTTTCCCCATCCAGGCAGCTTCCCCAACTCGTTCAAGATGGGGAGGATCGAACACCACTACAGGGAAGGTGTTGTCAGCAAACGGCAGCGCGCGGAAGTCAGCAATCAGGTCAGGACGGATAACCAGACGGCGGCCATCGCAAAGCTCATGCTCTTCACTGCGAATATCAGTAAAGACAGCACGAGTGTCATGTTTGTTAAACCAGAACATGCGGGAACCACAGCACATATCCAGAACGGTTTGCTCAGCCATGTTCCCCCTCCTCGCAAGCGCGGACACCAGCAGTTGCTAACGCCGCCAACACATCCTCGCGTGAATACCAATCCCCATCCGGGGACGGCGTTGGACACATTTCAACTTCAAAGCGCTGCGGCAGCCTCACTTCCCGCGCCTCCAGTTCGGCTACGCGCTTTTCAAGAGCGCCTTTCTCGCGTATTAATCGCTCAACGGTGAGCGGGGGGAATCCACTTTCTGCTGCTACCAGCTTTGATTCCAAATGTTCAATAAATTCCCTCAGCACGTCGGCGCGGTGCTTACCCCAGGGCTTAATAACGTCAAAACGTTTATCGGTCTGCACCCAATCTGTCTTATCGCTGTATTCCATGAATGCGGTTCGGAATAATTCAAGTTTCACGCGAAGGCCGTCACCGCATTCATGATTCCCGCTGCGCCCTCTCTCAAAGGAAAATCCGCAGTCACAATAAAAAACGTTATCTTTCTCGGTGATCATTCTGTTGCTCCCCGGTGCGTAAAACGCTCCCTGTCAAAGTCGATAACTGCGCGCTGGTCGCGGAAGATGCCGCAGCGACCGTGACGGATGAGATTCCCCCGAACCACCGCAACTCGGATGTATTTCTCAGCGGTGGTGCGATGCAGGCCAAACATTGCGACGATGTCTTTGGTCGTTGCGTGGCCATGTTTCTTCACCATCTCGATGATCCAGGCGATGAACAGGCTACGTTCCTCTTGGGTCTTAGGCCTTGCCATTCTCCACCTCCGCGTTTACCAGCTGCTGCACGAGATTTTTATACCGACCAACTACGCGCACCGCATCGCGCAGTTTCTCCAGGCTCGCCAGCTTGTTTCTGGTGCGGCGGATTTCGCGGGAAATCACCCGAACTGTCGGAACGGTCTGGGCGGTTGCGTGCCCTTCGGTGAACGAGGGGATCTCGCTGATAATCAGCGCGGTATCCTTCGGCTGCGCGGTAGCGGCCAATTCAGGCTCAGCAATGACTGCAGTTACAGATTCAGCAGCAGGTTCTGGCTCCGGTTCTGTCGATGACGCCGGCAACGACCACGTTACGCCTTTGCCCTGCCCGTTCTTCACCACAACGCCCTGGCGCTCCAGCGCGCGAAGTACAGAGACCATCCCGCGGGCATTGCGATTGACGGCCGCGGCCAGCGAAACTGTCGTCATTGCCCCCTGATCACGCAGCTGCTGTCGGACGACATCAGGATCAACAGGTTCCGGCTCCTCACCTTTCAGACGCGGGTCCGGACTCACAGGAGCCTTTGGCGTTGACTGCTGAGGCTGACCTGTCACGGTACCGATGAACCAGCCACCATCGCCAAAATCGCATAACCCCTGGTCACGCTGCTCACGTAACATGGTAAGCGCATCAACAGGGTCGATATCCAGACGGGCTGCCACTTCGCGGTATGTCGCCCGGCCCATTTTTTCCAGTACTTGAATTACGGTTTTCATAGCTTTCCTTCCGAAATTATTTAACAGGACGCAGGTGCGACACTTTTGTGCGGTAGCTTGACCAGTCAAAGTTCACCCAGATACCGCCATCCATCTGAAGACGGTCCATAACGCGCGCGCCCAGGGTGTTGACCAGTTCGCCGTGATTCAGGTTGGTAAGAATGCCAACCGGACGCATCGAGGAGAGTCGGCGGTCAATGACCTGATTGATGATGACCTTCTCGCCGCTGGATCCTCGCTGAATACCGACCTCATCCAGCACCAGGAGATCAACATTGCACAGGTCGTTAAGCAGTGACGATTCGGACTGTCCGTCGTCGTAACATTCACGAACACGGAGCATCAGGTCAGGGATGGTCACCACCAGAACCGAGTGGCCAGCGCCCAGCAGGTGATTACCAATTGCCGCGGCAAGGTGGTTCTTACCGGTTCCTGGCGCTCCACTGAATACAAAGCTTGCGAAGCTGCCGCCTCCGAAGTTCTGCGCGTAGCTTTTTGCCATGCTGTATGCCTGGCGCTGCTCCGGCCCATTCACCTCGTAATTCGCGAACGAGCAACTGCGATGCAGTGCCTGGATGCCGGCACGACCAAAAATCTTTTCTGAGCGGGCGCGCTGGTTCATCTTGTCGATTTCGCCCGACCGCTTACGACCTTCGGTTTCCTGCCACGCCTGCCACTCTTCAACGCTGGTGAATTTTGGCTGAACACTGGCCGGGATGATTTTCTTCAGGCGCTCGAGTGCGCTGCCAGTACCCATTACGTTTTTCATTGATGCCCCCTGAAACCCGGTGGAATTTTGCTGTCAGGCTTGGATATCTGGTTCACGTCCCGGCCAGCCTTGCTGCCGCCAAAGGCGAATTTCGGTTTGAACAGGCCCTGATAACCATTGGCAATGCTCGCGTTTATAACGGCTACCGGATCGTGGCCTTCGTCCAGACACTCTTTCAGCAGGTTGAAAGCCTTGGTCACTGTCATCTCGGTTTTAATGGGCTTACCGGCCTGGCGACGGTATGTGACCCATTCCTCCCAAGAGGTTGCATCCAGCCATTCAGGGATCGGCACACTAAGCGGGTCAAACTTAACCTTTCCCCTTGGGGGATTAGAGGGGGTTAGATCTGTATTTATATTTGTCTTTGGAAGAATGTCTTTGGTGTTCCCTGTTTTCGGGGATCCCTTTCCCTGTTTTCGGGGATAACCATCCCCATTTTCAGGGATGGTTTGACGGTTATTTTCACCATCCCCGTTTTCAGGGATAACCATCCCTGTTTTCAGGGATAACCATCCCTGTTTTTGGGGCTGGTAATGACTGACTTCAGGGATTGAAATAACCCATGTGACAACTTCAGCAGCCGGGAAAGCCGCTGGGCATCTTGTGCAATTTGGCTTTGTGTAGGCCCACTTATCCAGGTTGGTATTAATCCCAATGTATCTGGTTTGCCCAATGCGCCGCAGGATGATGATGTTCCGATAAGCGAGGCTCAGTACCGCTTCTGAAACGTGCTTCACCTTCAGTGTTGTTTTGTCCGCAATGAGGCTGTTGGCGATCCTGTCCGACTTTTTGGACCAGCCATAGGTCAGACGGACGATAGCGTTCAGAACGCGGAATTCGCGGCCTGATAGCTCGACGATACACAGGGCATCCTGGATCTGGTTGGCTAAACGCAAATAGCCGTTCTCCAGTTCAGCCATGCGACTCTCCTGCTTCCCCTCTTGCGTGGGGAATTTGTAAATTTCAGCGGTGTTTGACATACTGCTCTCCGCAACTACCGGACGTATTTGCACCCGAAAGCCGTTGGTGTTCGTGCACCGCGGCTTTCACCTTAAATTCGACATGATTCACTGTGAACCTCACATGACTCCTGGGCCCATGACCGCGAGACCACTCAGAACCTGAACAACAGCCTCCCCTGGCAGAAGCGCCAGCAGGTGTTCAATGCCCTCTCTCACCTCTTTAACCAGTTGATGCTGTGGCGCCCTCAGAATTACCGCGCGTTTCGCTTCGCCGATCTCCTTCTCCATCGCTGCATAACGCGTCATAAAGCAGTCTTGGGGTACCAAGCGGCCACGGAACTCAAGCGGTAGAACGGCGAGGATCGCGGGTGACAGCTGGCTGATGTTGTTGCGGGCATACTCCGTATCACCATCGAGCCAACGGAATAGCTTCTGACGCTTACGGCTCAGGTCTTCAGGAAAATCCAGCCCGGCGCCGCCCTGTCGCTCCCATTCCTCAACGATGATTCCGGCAACGACATCCTGGTTATCCAGTGATGCGGCCCAGGCACGAACGGCATAGCGGATCTGTTCGTGCTTATCTGCCGCGCTTGGCTGATTGCGATTTATCATCGCCACCGGAGTTATTCCGGTATTTTGTTGATATGAAATGGCATGCATGGTCAGGACTCCTGTTTTGGAAGCCCGTCAGTAGGGTTTGGGTAAGCCTTGGGATCGATCTCATGTGGAGTTACAGCCCAGTTGAGAAACTCGCAAAGTTGGATAATTCGCTTTTGGGGAACCCCATTCTCGTGAATCCACTTACCAACAGCCTGCCCGCTGATGCCGAAGTGCTTTCCGATACATGCACGAGAAGCGGCTTTGCTGATTTTTTCTTGGATATCTTTGTTCATATGCTCTCCTTCAGTAGTTGAATCGAAGCATACACGACGAAAGTTTATGTTTCAACAAACGAAACATATTGTTTTAGTGCCTAGCGAAACCTTAGGTTGTAAAATGAATTTATGAATGAGATGACCAACTCGGTTTTTGCCAAAAGAATTCAACAAGTCATGACTGAAAAGGGCTGGAATAAATCCGACCTTGCTAAAAAAGTCATGCTTTCGCATACGGCTGTGCAGAATTGGGCTAAAGGCAAAAGCGTTGCCAGCGGAGATAGATTGAAACGCCTGGCTGCTGCTACCGGAAAGCCAGAGCATTGGTTCTTCTTGCCTTCTGATGTTTATGAAGAGGGAGTGTCTGGAGAGCAGCCAGCCAAAAGACAGCTGGATGAGACAGAAGTAGTTATGCTCTCATTGTTTAACCAGTTGCCTGAGGCTGAAAAGTTAAGGCTAATCCTCCATACCAAAGGAGTTTTGCGCGATATAGAGCTTCTGAAGAATGATGTTTTTGACCTAATAAACAACGCTAAAAAGTAAAAACGAAACCTCAGATAGAGAAAGGCACCTTCGGAGTGCCTTTTTTTTCGCCTCTGCGCGAAATAATTACTTTCACACCGCTTTACAATCGAAACTTATTGTTGCACACTTCTTTCCATCGACAACAAGCGCACCGTTGTCAGGTTAAGAAATGTTCCGCCAGCCTGGCGACAAGGGCAAACAAGGGGATTGAGATGAAAGGCAACCCATCAGTACCAAATAGCGGTCGCGCTGTTCCAATGCGCAACCAGCGAACCGGAGCAGCATGGCTGGTCTCTTTTAACTACAGCGACGGCACCTACTGGCACGAACCACAGGGAAATCTGCGCCACATACGCCGACCATATGCTTCACGCAGCATAGAACCGCATCTGGTCCCGGCAGGTACGCACTGATGAATACTCTTTTTGCATTAGTGCTGACCATTGGCATGACCAATGGCGAATTCCAGGACGTAGTTGTTGATGTCTATGAGAGCCAGCAGCAGTGCGAACAAGCAGCTGTTGAACAACACGTGACAGGAAACTGTTACCCGGTAGAAAAAATTGTACGCGCCGATGAGGTTCCAGCTGACACCACGGCGAAATTCTGAGGAGACGATGATGCTGAAGAAATGCGCTTACTGCCGCAAGCCGATTGAGCAAGGGAAGGAATTTAAAAACGAACTGCTCTTCATCCACGGCTCACAGCTGAAACGCGAACAACGTGATTACTGTTCTGTACGTTGCGCTTCTTTCGACCAGATGGCCCACGAAGCATAACGAAAACCCCGCGCAAGGCGGGATTCACGTCCGGTGCCACCGACCAAAGTTACACCGGAATTTTTACCAAACCAAAGTTAACCCTAAGGGCCAATCGATGGCCCGGGGATTCTAACATCCAAAAAAGAGGATCTCATATGGAATTTTTCTATGTAGTCAAAGCTACGCAGAAATCCGGAAAGCAAGATGCTGTGGTCTGGTTTACAGCGAAAACTGAAAGCCGCGCTAATCTGCAACTGGATGTCGCGCTAGAAGATGCTGAAATCGAAACCGGCCGCGGTAAAGACTACGCCAAACCGATCCGCACCGATTTCCCGGTATACAACGACCTGCCAGAAGAAGGCGCTGTGGATTATACCTGGTGCGAGCGCTACGAACTGCAGGAAGACGGCCGTACCTGGCTGCCAAAAGCTGGCGCTGTGTCGCCTGAAGTCGTGGGCAACACTGCCGCACCGGAAACGACCGTTAAAGACGAAACTACCGACGAGAGTGTCCCGCTTGAAAACCGGACTCCAGCGGTCCGTTTTGCCTTCCACCTGACCAGCGACAAATATCAGACTCATATCAGCAAAGAGCAGCAGCTGGCTGCCAGCGAAATGTCACTGGATGAAGGCAACACCTATCTCCAGAACCTGCTGCAGGCGAAGAATGAAATCCCTGAAGTTGCCGATCTCAGCCTGAACGCTGAGTGGAAACTGGTTCAGGCAATTAAGCAGGTATTCGCGCCAGATGAAGAGCACGAAGTAAAGCTGCTTACTGCTTTCATGGCTGACTGGGCGAGAGCCGATGCCGGCGACCGCAATCAGTTAGTTGAAGAGTGGAGAGGCGGAAAGCTACCTGCAACTGCGGAAGGCGATGTTGGTACCACGTCGGAGAATGTCTATGATGCGGTGAGAGAGTTCCGCGAGCGTGAACTCCCGGTATTAACGACCGTCGCTACCCTGCCTTTCCGTCAGCGTATTCTGGCGCAATACATCGCTGACAAACAGTATTTCTACCACGTCGATGAAGAGCAGAAGAAAACCATTCTTGAGCTCGAACTGGATGTGGACAACAGCTACGTGCAGAACATGATTCTGGCCGCCGAAAATGTTGAGGGCTTCAAGAAAGCACATGATCCCGATATATGGAAAGTGGTCAATGCACTGAAAACCATCTTCCCTGTTGATGGAAAACGCACTGAGCTGTCTGTCGTCATCCAGTTTTTCAAAGCGTGGTTCAGCACCGACCACATTGACCGTGGCATCCTGGCGCGCGAATGGGCTGCCGGAAACCGCATCAGCAGCGTGCAGCGTACTGACGCCGGCACAAATGCAGGTGGCGGAAATGAGACAGATCGTAATCCAGGCTACACACATACGCTCGATACACTCGACAGTGAAATAGCTCTGGCCACCCTGCCTGATGAGTTCAATATCTACGATATCCCCGGTGCTGTTTACCGTCGGGCGAAAGACATCGTCGCAGCTAAAGAAAGCCCATTCAAGGAGTGGTCTGCCGCCCTTCGCAATA
Source organism: Enterobacter cloacae complex sp. 6730903 (assembly GCF_048283985.1). Taxonomy (NCBI): domain Bacteria; kingdom Pseudomonadati; phylum Pseudomonadota; class Gammaproteobacteria; order Enterobacterales; family Enterobacteriaceae; genus Enterobacter; species Enterobacter cloacae complex sp. 6730903. Next base: position 21,499 of record NZ_JBLVXX010000044.1, read on the forward strand.
CCCCTGGCATTCTCGACTATTCACGCGCATCAATCTTCGCGCTTATCAGAAGCGCACACCCGGAATATTACAAAAACCCGGGGCGCCTCAGCGGATACATCAGTGCCAATCTGACTGAAAGCGATCATGGAAAACCAACAGCCGAAACGCTGGCTGCAGCGCGGCACAATCCAGAGGTGAGCTGGGAAAGTGAAGTTAATGAGCAGATTGAAGCGGAAAAAGCCGCTGCAAGCCAGCCGCAGGTCTCAAACCTCGGGGGCGGCATATTCTCCATCGATGCCCTAATGGGTGGAACTACCGATCCGGTCATCAATACCACCTCAAATGAAGTCCAAAAAACGGAAAACGCAGCGGAGACCACCAGCGATGTGCAGATGGAAGCGACTCAGCCAGAGAAAGTCGAAAATACTGATCCGGTACAACCAGGCGAAGGCGCTGATGCAGCTGATACGCAAGCAGTTACCGTAGCACCGTCAGAGATACTTGCCGCTGCCGCGCCAAGCCTGGCGAATCAGGAACAGGCGAGCGTTGACCATAAAACAGATTCAGCCAGCCAGAATAGCGTTCCTGCACACCAGAATGAGCCAGAACCGAAACAAAGCGCGCCAGAACTGCAGCAGGGGGAACCAGCTGTTGAATATCCTGCTTATTTCGAGCCAGGCCGCTATGAAGGTCTGCCGAACGATGTTTACCACGCCGCCAACGGCATCAGCTCCACTCAGGTGAAAGATGCCCGTGTGTCGCTGATGTACTTCAGTGCGCGCCACGTAGAGAAAACCATCGTCAAAGAGCGCTCAGCGGTGCTGGACATGGGCAACTTGGTGCATGCGCTGGCGTTGCAGCCTGAACAACTGGACGCGGAATTCAGCGTTGAACCGGTAATCCCTGAAGGCGCATTCACAACGGCCGCGACCCTGCGCGCCTTTATCGATGAGCACAATGCCAGCCTGCCGGCGCTGCTGTCTGCCGACGACATCAAGGTGTTACTGGAAGAGTACAACGCCACCCTGCCGCCGCAGGTTCCGCTTGGCGCTAACCTGGAAGAAACGGCACAGAACTATATGGCGCTGCCAGCTGACTTCCAGCGTATTGATGGTGACCAGAAGCAGACGGCGACGGCAATGAAGGCATGCATTAAAGAGTACAACGCCACCCTGCCGCCGCAGGTTAAAACCAGCGGCAGCCGTGACGCGCTGCTGGAGCAGTTGGCAATCATCAACCCTGACCTTGTGGCTCAGGAAGCACAGAAACCGGCACCACTGAAAGTGTCCGGTACCAAAGCAGACATGATCCAGGCCGTGAAGGCAGTCAAACCAGATGCCGTATTTGCCGACGAACTGCTGGATGCCTGGCGCGATAACCCGGAAGGAAAAGTGCTGGTCACCCGCCAGCAGCTGAGCACCGCGCTGAATATTCAAAAAGCGCTTCTGGCACACCCGACCGCCGGCATGCTGCTGACCCACCCTAGCCGAGCCGTTGAGGTGAGCTACTTTGGCTTTGACGAGGAGACGGGCTTGGAAGTTCGTGTGCGCCCTGACCTTGAGATCGACCTGGATGGCGTGCGTATAGGTGCAGACCTGAAAACCATCAGCATGTGGAACGTTAAGCAGGAAAGCCTGCGCGCCAGGCTGCACCGGGAAATTATTGAACGTGATTATCACCTGAGTGCGGCTATGTACTGCGAAACCGCGGCGCTGGATCAGTTCTTCTGGATTTTCGTCAACAAAGACGAGAACTACCACTGGATCGCCATCATCGAGGCATCCGCAGACCTGCTGGAACTGGGCATGCTCGAGTACCGCAAAGCGATGCGCGCTATAGCAACCGGCTTCGACACAGGGGAATGGCCAGCGCCAATCATCGACGATTACACCGACGAACTGAACGACTTCGACCTGCGCCGCCTTGAAGCGCTGCGCGCTCAGGCTTAAGGGGGATTTATGCAAAATACTAATGTTACGGTTACTGACCAAAACACTGTTGTTAACTCAAACGTGGCTTTGTTCGATTCACAGTATCTGAACGCCATCAGCACGTTCGCGCAGATTATGGCGCAAGGCGCCGCGACTGTTCCTAAACACCTTCAGGGTAATCAGGCCGACTGCATGGCTGTGGCTATGCAAGCGGCGCAGTGGCAGATGAATCCCTTTGCCGTGGCGCAGAAGACGCACCTGATTAACGGTGTGCTCGGTTATGAAGCGCAGCTGGTTAATGCCGTCATTTCGCGCAGCGGTGTGCTGGCCAGCCGCTTTGAATATGAATGGTACGGGCCATGGGAAAAAGTTGTTGGAAAATTCCACATCCGTAAAGGCGAAAAAGGCGAGTACCGAGTCCCGGGCTGGACCCTGGCTGACGAAGCCGGTATCGGCATCATTATCAGCGCAACGCTAAAAGGTGAAGATCAGCCGAGAGAACTGGATTTACTGTTGGCTCAGGCCCGCACCCGAAATTCTACCCTATGGGCTGACGATCCTCGCCAGCAGCTGGCGTACCTGGCTGTCAAACGTTGGGCGAGGCTGTTCTGCCCGGATGTGATTCTGGGCGTTTACACCCCGGATGAGCTCGATGATCGCCGTGAAGAACGCGAGGTAAACCCAGCGCCGGCGCAGCACGTAAGCCTTGCTGACATTTCAGGTGACCATGTCACCACGACTGAAACGGCACAGGAACCAGCTCAAAACATCGAAACACTGGCCAAGGATTTCCGCGACCGCATTGATGCCGCTCAGGATGTGGATAGCGCCAAAGCGCTGCGTGCCGACATCGAAACAGCGAAAGCGACGCTTGGATCCGCACTCTTTACCGAGCTGAAAAACAAAGCCGTGAAGCGTTATTACCTGGTGGATGCGCGGAACAAGGTGGAAGCGGCGATCAACTCCCTGCCCCAGCCCGACGAGCCGAATGCCGCTGAACGATTCGCGGAAGCCGAGCGCGTGCTGGCATCTTCAAAGCGTCACCTGGGCGACGAACTGCACGATCAGTTCAGCATCACCTTGGCGGATATGAAACCGGAATACATGGCCTAAGGGAGGCGGGAGGGTTCGCCCTCCCGGTAACAACATGACGAAAATTACTGAAGGCAAAAAATATTGTTACCGCTATTTCGAGGGGCATGACAGCGAGGGGAGACCGACCGTTAGCCTGTGGAAGCGAGTGATTATCCGTGAAACCGAAAAGACCTTTTGGCACGTCGAAGATATGCCCAACATGACGTTCGAACAGTTAGTTCAGTACCGCACCGGAGGACGCAGGGAGAACCAAAAATACCACGTTAAGCGTTGTCTCAAAGACGCCGTTCGTTCCCGTTATCACTATACGCGCGAAGAGGCGTTGCGCGCCTTTGTCTACCGGAAAATGTATCAACTGGAAAAGTTACAGCTTACCGCTGAAACAGTGCAGATGTGCCTTGCGGGTATGCGTGAAGCCCAACTGATTACTGGCGGGTATCACTGCACAGTTGAAAAACTGCCGGATGATACAGGGTTTCTCGCTTCATCAGTTCCTGGTCCAGTCGCTTCAACCTATAGCTGGGGAGAGTATTAATGTTCAAATTTTCTACTTGGCTAATTTCTGGAGGCGATCATGCGACTGATTAACCGAGGTAATCAGCAATCCCCGTTAGCGCGCCAGGCGTGCGATATCGCCATGACAGCCCACCAGCAAAGATACGGCGACTATGGGCGCAGCAAGATGAAAGAGACGTATACGGTGAAGGTTGAAGGCGTGAAGGTCTGGGTGGAGGTGGTGAACCGCAAGGCGAGCTATGTGGCCACGGCAATGACAGGCATGCGCCGCTTGCGTGCCCTTCCCGGCCAGGCGTCCTGATAAAGAATTATCAAACGGCCCCGGTTGGGGCCCTTGGAGAACGAAGATGAGCAAAGCAACGAATAAATTTGAGCTGATGAGCACTAAAGACATCTGCGGGCAGCTGTGTATCTCCTCACGTACGCTCGAACGCTACAGGAAAAGAGCCCCAAACGAGAACCCTTTTCCTGAGCCCGATTGCGCTTACATGGGTGGACCCAATAAATGGCTAAGAACTAAAGTCACCGCCTGGCAGATTAAAGAGATGTCACGATCAACCCGTAAGCCGATGTCGCACCTGAATCTAACCCGTGATGATAAAGGCCGTCTCACCCGACCTGACGCGGCGTGAACTCCAGAATGTCGGGCTCGACGATGCTCATAAGTCGGGCCCACCACTTACCATATGCCACTCTCATTTCCTCAACATAGGTGTGCTTGTCGTACACCGACCACACCCCAGGCAATTTGTGCCCGAGCATTATCTCAGCGATATGCGGCTCGGTTAGCTCTGAGAAATTCGTTCGCGCAGTCCTGCGCAGATCATGAATAGTAAAGTGTGGCACCTGCTCGTTATAAGCCTTCAGCATGAACTTAACCAGGTTGCTGCTGATGCTCATGTGAAAGCCTTCGCTCATCGGTTTGTCTTCGTATTTTGAAAAAACAAAGCGTCCTGGCGCCAGCTCAATGGCCCGTTTTATCAGCGGGAGCATTTCCGGGATGATAGGTCGAATTATTGGTTTCTTTGTCTTCCGTCCTGTCTTGTGGTTTTCCCATGGAACAGTCCAGATCCCTTCTTCAAAATCAAAATGTGCGACTTCTGCCTGCCGGAGTTCGCCGACCCTGCACGCCCATATCAGTGACAATTTATAGAGGATCTTGTTTCGCTCAATGAGGCGGGAATCCTCAATTGCTCGCCAGACAATCGCCAGTTCTTTACGGTCTAAGGTTCGCTCGCCCATTTGTTTCTGGATACCGAAATCACGGCCAGACATCTCCGATAGTGGGTTGACCTCAAGCAGTTGCCGTTTTACCGCCCAGGAATAACACTGTCGGCCGTTGCTGATTACGCGGCGGGTGATCTCGCTGTAACCCTGGGCCAATCGGTCCAGCACAGTGAGCCAGTTATGCAGCGTGAGCTGATGCGCAGGGTATTTACCGAGCTTGGGGAAAACGTGCAATTCGAATGTACGTAAAATCTGCCCTGCCGTTTCTTTCTGAACGCACACCATTGAATGCCATTCGCGAAACAGCTCTTCGAAGGTGTACTGGCTGTTAATTTTGGCTTTGTCGAGGCTTTGCCTGATCCGTGGGTTTTCGCCACGGGCAAGAATAGCGGCCCACTTAGCGACTTCATCGCGCGCGGCTTTTAATCCGAACTCCGGATAGCTGCCGATCGTCATCTTGTCCTGTTTGCCCAGGAAGCGGAATCGGTAGAAAAAAGTAACGGCCCCCTTTTTGGAGATGCGTACCCACAGCCCATCACGGTCTGCCTTTTCTTCAACTTTGTCTCGTTCGCGCCCAAGGCACGACTTTAGATAACTATCTGAAATAGCCATGATTTGTCCCTGCGTGTGTCCATCAGAACGGGAGGTTATGTGTCCATCATAGAATATGGACGCACTGGTGGACACAAAAACCATGACTTATGATGTCGTAGGTTGACTGTACATGCAAACAGTATAATTTTTGGAAAGGCTGATTTGATGGGGATCTTGAAGCGTTTTTGTCGGAGGTTTGCGGAGGCTGGCGGGGTATCAATTATCGATGTGAGCAATGATCGAAAAGTTACGTATGTTCTTCATATAGTTAAATAATTATGCCTTACGAATTCCTGGAGGCCGCTGTTCTTAGCCTGACGTTTTTCAGTGCGAAAACGCAGCATTCTACACTACATCCTCGTCAGCTGGAAATGCACTTAGAGCCAGGTATAGCGCGAAGAGACGGCGTTTTCTTTATTGCGATGTAAATAATAATAAAGCCCGGCAGATCACCGGGCCTCAGAAGAGAGCATCTCAACACGAAGTTGGTCGGGTGCCAGTGCAACGTTGAGGATGACGGGTTGCCACGCTTCCCGGGCGGCAAGCCTTGGGGAAACGCCTTTAGCAAGCCAGAACCCGCCCACGCCGCCCAACGCGGCCCCGCACATGGCGGCCAAATCTGTGCCGAACAGCATCTGGAAAACCCCGCCCATCACGAACAGACCTGCCAGCGGAGAAAGGTAAACCAGCATGGCGGAAGTGAGCAGGCTACCTTCAGCGATGCCCAGCTCCACTTTTTGCCCTGCCACCAGCGGCTGATCGCTTGGCACAGCAATAGTGTGCGACGTTTGCGGCCCCAGCTTATTCAACACGCGGCTGCCGCAACCGGCTCGCGAAGCGCAGCTGCTGCATGATGCTTTAACGTCACAGCTGACAAGCGCTACGCCATCCTGCCAGGATACGACCGTGGCCCACTCTTTAATCATTGCGCAGCCCTGAATTTAATGCTGTCTGAAATACGTTTTGCCGTTGGCGGCGGTAATTCACCGACGATGGTAATTTCCGCATTATCGCGCACCGTCGTGCTAACCGTCCGGCGACCGGTACGGAGCATCTGTTCGGAACTGTTCGCCGTAGCGCGATTAATATTCACCGAGAAGCTAAACAGCCCATCGGAATAGAGTCGCGACTCAACCGGCGTTTCGATGGTCGGCAGCTGGCGACGGCTGCTGGAAACTTCGCTGAACCCTTGCGGGATCCAGGATGGTACCCAGTTAAAATTGACAGAGTCGCCGGCAGGCACGGAAAGCAAAGGCGGCAGGCTGGCTTTGGCCAGATTCTGCATGCTGTTGCCTACCTGACTGTTCACATCGAAGGAGATCACGCGGAACTGCTCCAGCGTTTCACCGTCGCGATCGAGCAGATCAACGCGCATCGGCAGCTTCGTCTCTGCGTCAATCCAGACGATATAGCTGTAACGTGTCCCATCCCGCGCGACAACGCGTATCACTTCGCACAGCCTGTCGGCAATACGCGTTCGCCCCACCGAGATAAAATCATAGTAGGGGGCGAGACGTTTAAAATCGGTGTAAATGAGCGACGGCAGGGAATCAACGATGTAGTCACCATTGAGCGTAAACGGCTCAAGGCCTGGCTCGAAATAGCTGATTTCGTTCCCACGCTGGACCACTTCCCGACGCGGGCCATCCATCTGTAAAAGCTGGGCGAGCGGCTGATTATCAAGGCGGGCGTGGCGATAGCGTAACGATTCGACACCCTGCTTATTGATGCTGATAAATGCCAACTCGTAATTGAGTGACTGGCTGGCCAGATTCATTTGCTGCAACAACGCCCCGGATGAAACATCAGCCGAGGCGTTAGCAGAGAAGAACAGGCTACCCGCCATCAAGGACATGGCGAACCAAAGTTGCTTCATTACTGCGATTGCGTTCCTAAAGTTTGGTTTCCTGGCACCTGCACAGCAGCCTGCTGGGTTTGGGCCTGCTCAAACTGAAGCTGCTCGGAGTGCAGACGACGCTGCAACTCGTAATCCTGCAACATCGCATTAATGCGACGACGCTGCTCCTGTACCTGCTGTTGCTGTCCGCCGCTTGCGGAGGCATCTGCCGGTACGCCCAGGCTAACCGGGCTGGCTTTACCCATCATCGGCAGCGTATTGAACACTGGCGCTTCAGGCTGCTGATTGGCTTCAGACTGAGTGTTATAGTGCTGGACCCCAACGATAACTGCAAGCGATACGCACGCTGCGACCCCCATCTGGGTGAGCTGGCTGGCCCATGGACGCACCTTGTGCCAGAACGGCATTTTCTGCCACTGGTGAGGTGCAGGCTGCGCTTCAGGAATCAGCGGCGTGGTCTGATGAACAGGTTCGTTCTCAATGGCCGCCATAACGCGTGCTGAGATATCGAAATGGAGAACTTCACTGGTATCACCGCGCAGCGTGTCGCGGATAAGATGATAGCTCTCCCAGGTCTGTTGCATTTCGGGAGAATGAGACAACTCATCGAGCAGCTCATTATCCAGCGTTTCACCATCCATTAAAGCGGAAAGTTTTTCTTTCTGCATGCCTAATACCTTTTCCAGTATCCCGCTATCGTCAACGCCTGATAAGCGGTTGAACTTTATTATCAATGGCTTCTCGCGCACGGAAAATTCGTGAACGAACCGTGCCGACCGGACAATCCATGATGGCGGCTATCTCTTCATAGCTTAGGCCATCCAGCTCCCGTAACGTAATTGCCATGCGTAAATCTTCCGGGAGCGACTCGATCGTGCGAAAAACGATTTGTCTCAGTTCTTCTGACAACATTAAGTTCTCAGGGTTCGAAATTTCTTTCAGCGCGCCGCCACTTTCGAAGTTTTCTGCGTCGATAGCGTCAACATCACTTGAAGGCGGACGACGGCCCTGAGCAACCAAATAATTCTTAGCCGTATTGACTGCAATACGATACAGCCAGGTATAAAAAGCACTATCCCCCCGGAATGAATCCAGCGCACGATAGGCCTTAATAAAAGACTCTTGCACCACATCAGGAACATCGCCTGACGGTACATAGCGGGAAACCAGACTCGCTACCTTATGCTGGTAGCGCACCACCAGTAGGTTAAAAGCTTTCTGATCTCCCTTCTGGACCCGTTCAACCAGGACCTGGTCCGTTAACTGCTCGCTCATCCGAGGTAATGTCTCCCCAAACCAAATTCCACGCGTTATCGAAACGCCACTCTAACAACATTGCACTTTGAGCAAGCACCGAATTAGAGTGTCTGTTCTTCAATAAGTTCCGTAACGCCTTTGTTTTTGTTCATCGCGCCGCAGACCGTTCATTTTCTCTCATTATAAGTCTGTTCACGATACGCACCCGCTTTCTGACAAGAATCATCAACTTTATCGTCAGAAGAGTAACGCAACACAGGCTTTATTTCACCACAAAAACTGAAGCTAACGATCTGCTTCGCAAAATATTTCCGGCCATTTAGCGCAGATTTAACTTCCGGCCTTTCGTTTAGTCATTGCAACACACATCAAAAAAAACGTGCGATATCTCGCATCGCAATGCTATTCTCCCCACACCATGTTTAGTAAATTAAACAAACATCATGAACACGACGCCTGAACTTCATTGTGATGTACTGATCATCGGCAGCGGTGCTGCCGGCCTCTCCCTCGCACTGCGCCTGGCGGAACATCAGAACGTAATCGTGCTGAGTAAAGGGCCGATAAGCGAAGGTTCCACCTTCTATGCACAAGGCGGTATTGCCGCGGTGTTTGATGAAACGGACAGCATTGCCTCGCACGTAGAAGACACCCTGATTGCCGGCGCCGGGATCGTGGATGAGCATGCCGCAGAGTTTGTCGCCAGCAATGCCCGCCACTGCGTGCAATGGCTTATCGATCAGGGCGTGCTGTTTGATACGCAGGTTCAGCCTAATGGTGAAGAGAGCTATCACCTGACCCGTGAAGGCGGGCACAGCCACCGCCGTATTCTGCACGCTGCTGATGCAACCGGAAAAGCGGTTGAAACCACGCTGGTCAGCAAAGCCCTCAGCCATCCCAATATTCGGGTGCTGGAGCGCAGCAACGCCGTCGACCTGATTATTTCCGATAAAATTGGCCTGCCCGGCACGCGCCGTGTTGTCGGCGCATGGGTGTGGAATCGGAATAAAGAGAAGGTGGAAACCTGCCAGGCAAAAGCCGTTGTGCTGGCGACCGGCGGCGCCTCCAAGGTTTACCAGTACACGACTAACCCGGATATCGCCTCCGGAGACGGTATCGCCATGGCCTGGCGCGCAGGCTGCCGCGTGGCGAATCTGGAGTTTAACCAGTTCCATCCTACCGCCCTGTTCCACCCGCAGGCGCGTAACTTCCTGTTAACTGAAGCGTTGCGCGGCGAAGGCGCGTATCTGAAGCGTCCGGACGGTTCCAGGTTTATGCCGGACTTCGACCCCCGAGGTGAACTTGCCCCGCGGGATATCGTGGCCCGCGCCATTGACCACGAGATGAAGCGGCTTGGCGTGGACTGTATGTATCTGGACATTAGCCATAAACCGGAAAACTTTATTCGCCAGCACTTCCCGATGATTTATGAAAAGCTGCTGAGTCTGGGTATTGATTTAACCCGCGATCCGGTGCCGATTGTACCTGCCGCACACTATACCTGTGGCGGGGTGATGGTTGACGATCATGGTCGTACCGATGTGGATGGTTTGTATGCGATCGGCGAGGTCAGCTACACCGGCCTGCATGGTGCGAATCGCATGGCCTCAAACTCGCTGCTGGAGTGTCTGGTGTATGGGTGGTCGGCGGCGGAAGATATTACCAAACGCATGCCCTATGCACGTCCGACAACACACCTGCCGGCATGGGATGAAAGTCGGGTGGAAAACCCGGACGAACTGGTGGTTATCCAGCATAACTGGCACGAGCTACGGCTTTTCATGTGGGATTATGTCGGGATTGTACGCACAACGAAGCGTCTGGAACGCGCGTTACGCCGCATCATGATGTTACAGCAGGAAATTGATGAATATTACGCCAACTTCCGCGTTTCCAATAATCTGCTGGAGCTGCGCAACCTTGTGCAGGTTGCCGAGCTGATTGTGCGCTGTGCGATGATGCGCAAAGAGAGCCGTGGCCTGCATTATACGCTGGACTATCCCGAACCGCTTGAAACGTCCGGCCCGTCGGTGTTAACGCCGCAGGTTCACATAAACAGATAAAAGGCCTGGGTCAGGGCAGTGTAATCTTCGGAATAACGCTGGTCTGGCCCACGAATGACCATCCTGTCGATAAAGCACTCCCCCTCTTTCGGCGAGAGCGCCAGCAACACGCGGTGCGGTAAGCGTCCCTCCGTATCCGAAATATCGGTACGAAGGCGCAGATTCCAGCCGATCTCCCGTGCGATCTCAATGAAGGTGTTACCCGTGCTTTCAGGCAAGACCACGCAGAAAAAACCCTCTTCCGAGATGAGTTCCGCCGCACTGGTCAGTAGCGCCTTGTGATCGAGCGAGCCGGTGTAACGTGCCTGCTCGCGTTCCGGCGTTCCACATTCCACGCCTGGCGTGAAATACGGCGGATTGCTGACAATCAAATCGTAACGCGCGGTCTGCTCCGGCGCCCAGGTCAGGACATCGGCGCATTCTACCCTGATGCGTTCTGCCCACGGGGAGTCGGCAGCGTTTTCACTTGCCTGCCGGGCCGCCTGAGGATCAAGCTCAACGGCGTCGATCGTGACGTGTTCTTCCGTTCGCTGCGCCAGCATCAGCGCCAGAAGTCCGCTGCCCGTACCAATATCCAGAATGCGTTTTACACCTGCGACAGGCGCCCATGCACCCAGTAAAATACCGTCTGTACCGACTTTCATCGCACAACGATCGTGCGCCACAAAAAACTGTTTAAACGTAAAACCATCGCGGCGCAACTGCGCTTTGAGTTGAGACATGTCAGGGCAACCTTCTGAGTGAAACTGGAGTAGCATAGGGGAAAGCGAAGTGGTCGAAAAGCGATATCCATACAAACAGATGAAGATTACAGCCGTAACGTCTATAATCAGCGCCCCACACAGAGGTAGAACATGACTGTAACGACTTTTTCCGAACTTGAACTCGATGAAAGCCTGCTCAATGCCCTTGAGAGCAAAGGCTTTACACGCCCGACCGCCATTCAGGCCGCGGCCATTCCGCCTGCGCTTGAGGGCCGCGATGTGCTCGGTTCTGCGCCAACCGGCACGGGGAAGACAGCAGCCTACTTGCTGCCTGTGTTGCAGCATTTGCTCGACTTTCCGCGTAAAAAATCAGGCCCGCCGCGCATTTTGATCCTGACCCCGACCCGTGAACTGGCGATGCAGGTTGCCGAACATGCGCGTGAGCTGGCGGCGAACACCCATCTGGATATCGCGACCATCACCGGCGGCGTAGCGTATATGAACCACGCCGAAGTGTTCAGCGAAAACCAGGATATCGTTGTCGCGACGACGGGCCGTCTGCTGCAATACATAAAGGAAGAGAACTTCGACTGCCGCGCGGTAGAAACGCTGATTCTCGATGAAGCTGACCGTATGCTGGACATGGGCTTTGCCCAGGATATCGAACACATCGCGGGTGAAACGCGCTGGCGTAACCAGACAATGCTGTTCTCGGCAACCCTTGAAGGGGATGCTATTAAAGATTTCGCCGAACGTCTGCTGGAAGATCCGGTGGAAGTGTCCGCTACGCCATCGACGCGTGAGCGTAAGAAGATCCACCAGTGGTACTACCGCGCAGATAACCTTGAGCATAAGGTTGAGTTGCTGAAACACCTGCTGAAGCAGGAAGAGGCAACCCGTACCATCGTCTTCGTCCGCAAACGTGAGCGCGTGCATGAGCTGGCAGAAATGCTGCGCAATGCCGGTATCAACAACTGCTATCTCGAAGGTGAAATGGCGCAGGTTAAGCGTACCGAAGGGATCAAGCGCCTGACCGATGGCCGCGTGAATGTGCTGGTTGCCACCGACGTTGCCGCGCGCGGGATCGACATCCCGGACGTGAGCCACGTGATCAACTTTGATATGCCGCGCAGCGGTGATACTTACCTGCACCGTATTGGTCGTACCGGCCGTGCGGGCCGCAAAGGAATTGCTATCTCTCTGGTAGAAGCGCACGACCATCTGCTGCTACAGAAAATTGGCCGCTACGTTGAGGAGCCGCTGAAAGCTCGCGTGATTGACGGACTTCGTCCGACCACACGTGCGCCGAGTGAAAAAATGACGGGTAAACCGTCCAAGAAAGCGCTCGCGAAACGTGCTGAGAGAAAAGAGAAAGAAAAAGAGAAGCCGCGCGTTAAACAGCGCCACCGCGATACCAAAAATATTGGTAAGCGCCGTAAGCCAAGCTCTGCTGCGTCAGAGACAAAAACGGAAGAGTAAAAAAAAGCCGGGACATTCCCGGCTTTTTTATTCCACCCCCGAAGCTGAAACCTTACAGGCTTTCAGTAAAGGTACGCGCGATAACATCGCGCTGCTGTTCCGGAGTCAGCGAGTTGAAACGCACCGCATAGCCAGACACACGGATGGTCAGCTGCGGGTATTTTTCCGGGTGCTCAACGGCATCCATCAGCGTTTCGCGACGCAGGACGTTAACGTTCAGGTGCTGACCACCTTCCACGCGAACTTCTGGCTGCACTTGCATTGGGATTTCACGGTATTCAATTTCGCCCAGTTTGCTCACCGGAACAATTTCGTCTTCCGCAAAACCTGCTTTCGCTACTACACAGCGCGCTTCGTTTTTCTCGCTGTCCAGCAGCCAGAAAGAGTTCAGCAGATCGTCATTTGCAGCTTTAGTAATCTGGATACCTGTAATCATGTGTTGCCTCCCTTAGGCTACATTAACTGATGCTGGCCTTTTGCGGCCAATTGGTAAAACCATTGTTTGTTGTGTGTATATATAACATTCAGACCCGGGTGATTTATTGATTTAAATCAACAAAACCACCAACCACACAAAGAGTGTGGTCTGTATTTTTTGTTTTAGATCAATTTTAAAGGTTTACCAATTCGACTTATCCTGCCTGGTTTTCAACATAAATTGAGTCACTTAGCCTGGTTTTCCGCGGGTAATTTTGCTCATTGGTGTTTAACAGGTAAGCTAGACACAGAATGAGATTCGCAGGAGAGCGAGATGACAACACCTTTAACCTGGCATGACGTGCTGGCAGAAGAGAAGCAGCAGCCCTATTTTATTAACACCCTCAGTACCGTTGCGGCTGAACGGCAGGCCGGCCAGACAATTTATCCGCCGCAGAAAGATGTGTTTAACGCCTTCCGCTACACCGAACTGAGTGATGTAAAGGTGGTTATCCTGGGGCAGGATCCGTACCACGGCCCCGGGCAGGCTCATGGACTGGCATTTTCCGTGCGTCCGGGCGTGGCCATCCCCCCTTCTCTGCTGAATATGTATAAAGAGCTGGAAGGAACGATTCCTGGTTTCACCCGCCCTAATCACGGTTATCTGGAAAGCTGGGCGCGCCAGGGCGTGCTGTTGCTGAATACCGTATTAACTGTCCGGGCGGGTCAGGCACACTCCCACGCCAGTCTGGGATGGGAAACCTTTACCGATAAGGTTATCAGCCTGATCAATGAGCATTGTGAAGGCGTCGTGTTTTTACTCTGGGGTTCGCATGCCCAAAAGAAAGGGGCGATTATCGATCGTCAGCGTCACCACGTGCTGAAGGCACCGCACCCGTCGCCGCTGTCTGCGCATCGCGGTTTCTTTGGCAGTAATCATTTTGTTCTGACGAATGAGTGGCTGGAAAAGCGTGGCGAAAAGCCGATTGACTGGATGCCTGTGTTACCGGCAGAGAGTGAGTAGGGTTTGAATGTGCCGGGTCAGGCCCGGCACATAAAAGGCTTATGCCTTGTTCTGACGCCACCATTCCGCCAGCAGCACGCCGGTCGCAACGGATACGTTCAGGCTTTCAACGTTGCCAGTGCCGTCGATAGAGACGCTCAGGTCAGCGCTGGAGAGTGCCGCATCAGACAGACCGTCACGCTCCTGACCTAACACCAGCACCATTTTGCGCGGCAGCGTCGCTTTAAACAGCGGCGTAGCGGCACGGCTTGAGGTGGTGACAATGGTGTAGCCCGCTTTACGGAATTGCTCCAGGGCTTCCAGCACGCTGTCGCCGGTGATCGGCTGAACGTGCTCTGCGCCGCCTTCCGCGGTACGAATCGCCGCACCGGATTCCAGCAGCGCGGCATCCTGCAACAGAACGCCTTTCACGCCAAAGTGCGCGCAGCTACGCATCATAGCGCCCAGGTTATGCGGGTTACCCACATCTTCCAGCGCCAGCACGCAGTCATCGGCATCCGCCTGGCTAACCCACTGCTGCACGGTAGTGCCGTTACGTTTTTTGATCAGGAAGCAGACGCCGCCGTGGTGTTCTGTACCGGACGCTTTTGTCAGCTCGGCATCGTCAACAACATGGTAGGCTTTGCGGTTCGCCGCCATCCAGCGCAGCGCTTCTTTAAAGCGCGGGGTCACGCTCTGGATAAACCATGCACGAACGATACACTCCGGGCGGCTCTGGAACAGGGCCTGACAGGCGTTCTCACCGTAAACACGGGTCTCTTCCGCACGCTGACGACGCAGCACTTCCGGATCGATAAAGCTTTTTCCGCTGATACCGCCGTGATCGGCCTTTTCAGTTACCTCTTCACCCGGCGCGCGAGAAACGGTACGCCATGGCGATCCACCGTCGCGGACAACATCATCGCGTTTGCGATCGTCACGCTTACGGTCATCACGTTTGCGGTCATCGCCGCGGTTATTTCTGTCATCGCGGGCGGGGCGACGGCCACCGTCTGCACGAGAAGACGCCGGACGCCCGCCACCTTTTCCGGTACGCGGATTTTGGGTGCGTTTATCAGAGTCATCATCACTGCGGACATACATCACTTTGACCTTGCCGCTTTTGTTTTTCATTTCGTCGTTCATGCTTTTCTCCACCAGCGCTGCGCGAAGCGCGCAGATTACCCGATGTGCAAGCTCATAGCCATAATTTCGTACAAAAGCCTGTGACTATTGTTCCCATTGAATAAAACGCGTTGTCGTTTCATACAGGCTCACTGATAATATGTAACATATCAGAAACATTATCGGCGTTCTGCCGTTGTTCCACGGCTCTATCAGAGGTTAGTTATGAATACCGTATGTGCCAACTGTCAGGCTTTAAACCGCATTCCGGACGATCGGATGGATGACGGTGCGAAATGCGGGCGTTGTGGCCACGAATTATTTGATGGCGATGTCATTAACGCGACGGGTGCTACGCTGGACAAACTCCTCAAGGACGATCTGCCTGTTGTGGTCGATTTTTGGGCACCGTGGTGCGGCCCCTGCCGTAACTTTGCGCCCATCTTCGAAGACGTGGCTGAAGAGCGCAGCGGGAAAATGCGTTTTGTCAAAGTGAATACCGAAGCGGAACGTGAACTCAGCGCCCGTTTTCGCATTCGCAGCATTCCAACCATTATGATTTTCAAAAACGGTGAAGTGATCGACATGCTCAATGGTGCAGTACCGAAGGCGCCTTTCGACAGCTGGTTAAACGAATCCCTGTAACATTCGCGGGGCATAGCTTGTGCCCCGTTCTCTCCTCTGCGAAAATGGGGTTTTTCCTGCCTTTTCGCCCATGACTGATAACGCTGTACTTCAATTACGCGCCGAGCGCCTTGCGCGCGCCACCCGCCCTTTTCTGGCCCGAGGCAATCGTATTCGCCGCTGCCAGCGCTGCCTTTTACCGCTAAAAGTGTGTCTGTGCGAAACGCTTGCACCGAGCGAGGCGAAAAGCCGCTTTTGTCTGGTCATGTTCGATACCGAACCGATGAAGCCCAGCAACACGGGGCGTTTGATCGCCGATATTCTGCCCAACACCGCAGCGTTTCAGTGGTCGCGCACTGAGCCACCTCAGGCTCTGCTCGACCTGGTGGCAAGCCCGGACTATCAGCCCATGGTCGTTTTCCCGGCATCATATGCAGGCGAACAACGTCAGGTGCTTACGGCGCCACCATCTGGTAAGCCGCCGCTGTTTATTATGCTCGACGGCACCTGGACCGAAGCGAGAAAGATGTTTCGCAAAAGCCCTTATCTTGATGCGCTGCCGGTGATTTCCGTCGATCTGTCGCGCGTTTCGGCCTATCGCTTACGTGAAGCGCATGCCGACGGTCAATATTGCACCGCTGAAGTCGCTATTGCGCTACTGGATCTGGCGGGTGATACCCAGGCGGCTGGCGCGCTGGGCTCCCACTTCTCCTGCTTCCGCGAACGTTATCTTGCGGGAAAAACCGTTCATAAGGGTAGCGTCACAGCATCTGAGGCAGAAAGCGTTTAAAATCATCAGGTCGCTTGCATTCACAGGAGGCCTGTATGAGCCAGAGAGGGTTAGAAGCGCTACTCCGTCCGAAATCCATTGCTGTTATTGGCGCCTCGATGAAACCGGACCGCGCAGGGTATCTGATGATGCGTAACCTGCTGGCTGGCGGGTTTAACGGCCCGGTCATGCCCGTTACGCCCGCTTATAAGGCGGTACAGGGGGTGCTGGCGTGGCCGGATGTGCACAGTCTGCCTTTCGTTCCCGACCTCGCCGTGCTCTGTACGCATGCGAAACGAAACCTCGAACTGCTTGAGTCGCTCGGTAAGAAAGGCTGTAAAACCTGCATTATTCTTTCCTCGCCTCCTGAACAGCAGCCCGAACTGCTGGCCTGCGCCAGCCGCTACCAGATGCGCATTCTTGGTCCAAACAGCCTCGGCCTGCTTGCGCCCTGGCAAGGACTGAATGCCAGTTTTTCCCCGGTTCCGATCCGTAAAGGCAAACTGGCCTTTATTTCGCAGTCAGCTGCGGTATCCAATACTATCCTCGACTGGGCGCAGCAGCGTGAGATGGGTTTTTCCTATTTCATCGCTTTGGGCGACAGCCTGGACATTGACGTCGATGAGCTGCTGGATTTCCTGGCGCGTGACAGCAAAACCAGCGCTATCCTGCTCTACCTTGAACACCTGAGCGACGCCCGTCGTTTTGTGTCGGCGTCGCGTAGCGCATCGCGTAATAAACCGATACTGGTCATCAAAAGCGGGCGCAGCCCCGCGGCTCAGCGCCTGCTACATTCCCGTTCCGGGATGGATCCCGCATGGGATGCAGCGATCCAGCGCGCCGGTCTGCTGCGGGTACAGGATACGCACGAACTTTTTTCCGCCGTCGAAACGTTAAGCCACATGCGCCCCCTGCGCGGTGAAAAGCTGATGATTGTCAGCAACGGTGCCGCTCCCGCCGCCCTGGCGCTGGACGAGCTCTGGCTACGCAACGGAAAGCTGGCCACGCTGGGTGAAGAGACGCTCCAGCGCCTGCGGGACGCGTTACCGGGAAGCGTTGTTCCCGATAATCCCCTCGATTTGCGCGATGATGCCAGCAGCGATCGTTACATTAAGGCGATCACGATTTTGCTGGATAGCCAGGACTTTGATGCGCTGATGATTATCCATTCGCCCAGCGCGGTTGCGCCAGGCAGCGAAAGTGCGCGAGCGCTGATTGAGGCAGTCCGAAACCATCCCCGCGGCAAATACGTTACCCTGCTGACCAACTGGTGCGGCGAGTTCTCCTCCCAGGAGGCACGGCGTCTGTTTAGTGAAGCCGGGTTGCCAACCTACCGTACCCCGGAGGGCACCATTACCGCGTTTATGCATATGGTTGAATACCGCCGCAACCAGAAGCAGCTGCGTGAAACGCCTGCCCTGCCGGGCAATCTCACCGCAAATTCGGTGGATGTGCACAGGCTTTTGCAGCAGGCCATCGAAGAGGGCGCCACTTCCCTTGACACACATGAGGTGCAACCCATTCTTGGCAGCTATGGGATGCAAACCCTGCCCACCTGGATTGCCGGCGACAGCGCTGAGGCGGTACATATCGCTGAGCAGATTGGTTATCCGGTCGCGCTGAAGCTGCGCTCTCCCGATATTCCGCACAAATCGGATGTACAGGGCGTCATGCTGTATCTGCGCACCGCGACAGAAGTGCAACAGGCCGCGGATGCCATTATCGATCGCGTAAAAATGACGTGGCCACAGGCCAGGATCCACGGCCTGCTGGTGCAGAGCATGGCCAACCGTGCGGGTGCGCAGGAGCTGCGCGTGGTTGTCGAACACGATCCGGTTTTTGGTCCGCTCATTATGCTGGGTGAAGGCGGCGTTGAGTGGCGGCCAGAAGAGCAGGCGGTTGTCGCGCTTCCTCCTCTAAACATGAACCTGGCGCGTTATTTAATTATTCAGGCCATAAAAAGCAAAAAAATCCGCGGGAGAAGCGCTCTGCGGCCGCTTGATATCGCCGGATTAAGCCAGTTTCTGGTGAAGGTCTCCAACCTCATTGTCGACTGTGCGGAGATCCAGCGCCTGGATATCCACCCCCTTCTTGCCTCCGGAAATGAATTTACCGCGCTGGACGTGACGCTGGATATTGCGCCCTATAACGGTGATCCGGAAAGCCGTCTCGCCATTCGTCCTTATCCTCTTCATCTGGAAGAGTGGGTGGAGATGAAAAATGGGGAGCGGGCGCTGTTTCGCCCTATCCTGCCGGAAGACGAGCCGCTGCTGCGGGCGTTCATCTCGCAGGTGACGCAGGAAGATTTGTACTATCGCTATTTCAGCGAAATCAATGAATTTACCCACGACGATTTAGCCAATATGACCCAGATCGACTACGATCGAGAAATGGCGATTGTGGCGGTCCGCCGTTCCGGAACGGAAGAGGAGATCCTCGGCGTGACGCGTGCCATTTCCGACCCGGATAACGTGGATGCCGAGTTTGCCGTACTGGTGCGTTCCGATCTTAAGGGTTTGGGGTTGGGCAGACGGCTGCTCGAAAAACTTATTGGTTATACGCGCGATCACGGATTGTCACGCCTGAATGGCATTACTATGCCAAACAATCGGGGTATGGTGACCCTGGCGCGGAAGCTCGGTTTTGACGTTGATATCCAGCTGGATGAAGGCATTGTCTCTCTGTCCCTCAGCCTGACTTCGACGGATAAACAAGAGTAAGCTGCTGGAAATGTTACCCACTTTTACCGGCACTGGGGTATCATTGTCCGCTTATGTTGTTTGCCTGGTACAGACAACCCTTCAATGAACAGAGAAGAAACGCACTGTGATGTTGTCAAAATTTAAGCGTAATAAACATCAACAACACCTTGCTCAACTACCGAAGATTTCTCAGTCAGTTGATGATGTAGAGTTCTTTTATGCTCCCGCTCATTTCCGGGAGACGCTTCTTGAAAAGATTGCCAGCGCTACGCGACGTATTTGCATTGTGGCGCTCTATCTTGAACAAGATGAAGGTGGGCGTGCGATCCTGAACGCGCTCTATGAAGCGAAACGTCAGCGTCCGGAACTGGATGTTCGCGTGCTGGTTGACTGGCACCGCGCTCAGCGTGGCCGTATTGGTGCGGCTGCCTCGAATACCAATGCTGACTGGTATTGCCGCACGGCCCAGGAAAATCCGGGTATTGATATCCCGGTGTATGGCGTACCGGTGAATACCCGTGAAGCGCTTGGCGTTCTTCATTTTAAAGGATTTATCATTGATGACAGCGTCCTTTATAGCGGCGCCAGCCTGAATGATGTGTATCTCCATCAGCTCGATAAATACCGCTACGATCGCTACCATCTGATCCGCAATCCGCAGATGGCTGACATCATGTTCAACTGGGTTGATAAAAACCTGGTTCATGGTCGGGGTGTGCACCGTCTTGACGATCCTCATCGCCCGAAAAGCCCGGAAATCAAAAATGACGTTCGCTCCTTCCGCCAGGAACTGCGCGATGCGGTTTATCGTTTTCAGGGTGATGCCAGTAATGAAGAACTGTCCGTTACGCCTCTGGTAGGTCTGGGAAAATCCAGCCTGCTGAACAAGACTATCTTTCATTTGATGCCGTGCGCTGAGCATAAGCTTACCATCTGCACCCCGTACTTTAACCTTCCCGCCGTTCTGGTGCGTAATATCATTCAGCTGCTGCGTGATGGTAAAAAGGTGGAAATCATTGTTGGGGATAAAACGGCAAATGACTTTTTCATTCCGGAAGATCAGCCTTTCAAGATCATCGGCGCACTGCCTTATCTCTATGAGATTAACCTGCGTCGCTTCCTGAGCCGTTTACAGTACTATGTGAACACAGACCAGCTGGTTGTGCGTCTCTGGAAAGATGAAGACAACAGCTATCACCTTAAAGGGATGTGGGTGGATGATGAGTGGATGCTGCTGACCGGTAATAACCTGAACCCACGCGCCTGGCGTCTGGATCTGGAAAACGCCATCCTTATTCACGATCCTCAGCATGCGTTAGCCGCGAAACGCGATCGTGAGCTGGAGCTTATACGCACGCATACTACAGTGGTTCGTCATTATCGCGATCTGCAAAGCATCGCTGATTATCCGGTGAAAGTTCGCAAGCTGATTCGCCGTCTACGTCGGATCCGTATCGACCGCCTCATCAGCCGCATTCTGTAATACACGAGCCCTGTCATCGACGGGGCTTTTTTATGGAGTCTGTTAATGCGTACGCCTTTCCTGATAATCCCTCTTTTCCTGACCGGTTGCAGCCATATGGCTAATGATAACTGGTCGGGTCAGGATAAAGCTCAACACTTTCTGGCGTCTGCAATGTTGTCCGCTGCGGGTAATGAATATGCGCTGCACCAGGGTTATAGCCGGGATCGAAGTGCCACAATGGGGCTGATGTTCTCCATCAGCCTGGGGGCATCAAAAGAACTTTGGGATAGCCGCCCCTCGGGAAGCGGCTGGAGCTGGAAAGATTTTGCCTGGGACGTAGCCGGGGCAACAACCGGCTACGCCGTCTGGCAGATGGCGCATTATTAAAGGCGGATCCCTTTTCCTTTACGATGCAGCATCAGGGAGACAATAAACGCCAGCGCCCCCATGATGGTGACATACCAGAAAAAGGTCGATTCACTGCCCCATGACTTAAGGGATAGCGCGACATACTCTGCCGAACCGCCGAACAGGGCGTTAGCGACCGCATAAGAGAGGCCTACGCCCAGCGCCCTCACCTGTGCGGGAAACATTTCTGCTTTCAAAATGCCACTGATTGCCGTGTAAAAACTAATAATAATAAGTGCCACCATAATCAAAGCGAAAGCGGCATACGGAGAGGTTGTATGCTGTAGCGCCGTCAAAAGCGGAACAGTCCCCAGGGTGAGCATGCCACCAAAGATCAGCATGGAGGTGCGGCGACCTATTTTGTCCGACAGCGCGCCAACAATCGGCTGGATGAGCATAAAGACCAGTAACGCCACCGTCATGACGACACTCGCAACGTTAGCATGCATGCCCGTGGTGTTGACCAGATATTTTTGCATATAGGTGGTGAAGGTATAGAAGCTTAGCGAGCCTGCGGCGGTAAAGCCTAATACCATCAAAAACGCTTTGCGGTTTCGCCACAGCCCTTTCATCGAACCGGCTTCTTTCAGCGCCCTGACCTCCTGCTGGGAGGTTTCATCAAGCTGACGGCGTAACCACAGCGCCACAACCGCCAGGGCAGCCCCCAGGGCAAACGGGATGCGCCAGCCCCAGGCGCGTAAATCTTCATCGCTAAGGATTTGTTGAAGGATCACCACAACCAGTAACGCCAGCAGCTGACCGCCAATGAGGGTTACATACTGGAATGATGCATAGAAACCTTTGCGCCCTTCAACAGCTACTTCGCTCATGTATGTCGCGCTGGTGCCATATTCGCCACCCACTGAC
Organism: Enterobacter cloacae complex sp. 6730903; assembly: GCF_048283985.1. Lineage (NCBI taxonomy): Bacteria > Pseudomonadati > Pseudomonadota > Gammaproteobacteria > Enterobacterales > Enterobacteriaceae > Enterobacter > Enterobacter cloacae complex sp. 6730903. The sequence goes on from NZ_JBLVXX010000044.1 coordinate 43,585, forward strand.
AGCCCCTGGAACAGGCGTGCCAGCAGCAACAACGCCGGTGCCCATGTTCCGATAGTGTCATATCCGGGAAGGCAGGCAATCACCAGCGAGCCGACGCACATCATGCACACGGAGATGAGCATGGATGTCTTGCGCCCTTTCCTGTCCGCGATCCTGCCGAACAGCCATCCGCCAATGGGACGCATCAGGAACCCGGCGGCAAAAACGCCTGCGGTTTGCAGAAGCTGCGTTGTGGTGTTCCCTGACGGGAAGAAGATATGTGCAAAGTAGAGTGAACAAAATGAATAGACGTAAAAATCAAACCACTCTACAAGGTTCCCCGATGAAGCTCCAACGATTGCCCAAACCCGACGGCGAGTATCCTTGCCTGCTAAACTTGTGTTATCCGTATCTGCACTGGCTACGGTTTCTGTCATTTTAAAATCCCCTGTCTCACATTGCGGGCCATTGCCCACAAACAGTAAAACCGGATTTAAAACGAATCGTTAGGTAAATAAAATGTTTACAATATGTTTCATTGGATTTTGTGAACTCGATCAGGTATCGAATTATTAGCGGACGTAGTAATTATCCCCACGCTTGCTGGTGAGCCTTTTTTCGCTGCAAATAATCTTCATCAGCACGAATTTTATCCCACCACGTTTTGAACACCGCAGCGGCTTCTGCTTTTACTGGATCGTGATCGAGGGGTTTGACCTGGCGCTTCTCATCATACTTTTTACCGCCTTTATGATTGGCGTATCGCCGGGCACGGGTGTATCCCATCTGTATGAATTTACGCGCCATATCCATGCCGACAAAATCGTTTTTCCTGCGGTATTCTTCAAAAAGGGCGTAGATCTCTTCTGCCGAACGCGCTGCGACTTCAGCATTTTTATAACGCCAGTGCGGCAGGATTTCGCTTTTATAAGGCTCGACCATCAATACGCCCTGCTCACCCCGGCCAACCTGATACCATTCGGGATGTTCGCGAAAATTAATATTGGCAAAATCTTGTTGATAATCAAAGGGACGAGTCAAAGCGGCACCATTGTTAAAATTGTTTTAACAATTGTAGGCCGGATAAGGGGAAGCCGCCATCCGGCATGTTTTCTACGTACAAAGCAAAAAACCCCGCACCTTACGGTACGGGGTTCTTCTTAATTGATGCCTGGCAGTTCCCTACTCTCACATGGGGAGACCCCACACTACCATCGGC
>NZ_JBLVXX010000045.1:0-44743 GCF_048283985.1 Enterobacter cloacae complex sp. 6730903
AGCATATGCCGTAATAAATGCTCCCCTCTCCCACGGGGAGAGGGGAGCATTTATTACGGCATATGCTCACGCTTGAGGTACTCTTCGCTCTGCATCTCTTGCAGGCGCGACAGGCAGCGCTGGAACTCAAACTTCAGGCGCTCGCCCTGATAAACCTCATATAAAGGCACCTCGGCGCTGACCACCAGCTTAACGTGGCGCTCGTAAAACTCATCTACCAGCGCGATGAAGCGGCGCGCTTCGCTCTCCATGAGTGGGGTCATAACGGGCACATCCCACAACATAACGGTATGGAACAGACGCGAAAGTGCAATGTAGTCATGCTGGCTGCGGGCGTCCACGCAGAGCGTTGCAAACGAGACGGCCAGCGTCTGGTTTTCTACGCCAAGCGTCGGCAACGGACGATGATTAATCTCCAGCGCTGGCGCGTTACCCCGCGGCGCCCCCGCCAGCGCCAGCCACAGTTTATCCATCTCGCGGGCTGTGTCAGCGTTCAACGGCGAAAGCCACAGGTGTGCCTGCGTTAATGTGCGCAGACGATAATCGACGCCGGCATCGACGTTCATGATGTCGCAGTGCTGTTTGATAGCATCAATGGCCGGCAGGAAACGCGCCCGCTGGAGACCATTGCGATAAAGCTCATCCGGTGGAATATTTGAGGTCGCCACCAGGGTGATCCCACGCGCAAACAGCGCTTTCATAAGCCCCCCCAGCAGCATGGCATCCGTAATATCGGAAACAAAGAACTCGTCGAAGCAGAGCACGTCCGTTTCCGCCTTAAAGCGATCGGCAACGATGTCCAGCGGGTCGGTTTCGCCCTGGAGCGCCGTCAGCTCTTCATGGACCCGCAGCATAAAACGGTGAAAGTGCAGACGCTGCTTACGCGTGCCGGGCAGGCTCTGGTAGAACATGTCCATCAGCCAGGTCTTACCCCGCCCAACGCCGCCCCACATATATAAGCCACGAACCGGTGCGTTTGCCGTGGGCTCTTTTTTGCCCAGCAAACGGCCGAATGCCGCCTTCAGCCCACTGCTCTGCACCGCATCGGCGGGTTTCGCCAGAAGTTCCTGATAAATCGTGTCCAGGCGGTTAACCGCTTCACGCTGGACATCATCCGGCTGGTGTGTGCCCTCGCTCAGGGCCAGTTGGTAACGCGATGAAGGGGACAGGTTTTGCATGATGTTGTTGTTATTCCTTTAGTTAAACCTCACCAGCGCGCGTGGCTGATGAAAAAAAGGCCGTTCTACACTACGCGATGATACGTCAGGATTCCACTTCTGCGGAAATAGCGGTTATAGTGGCATAATCAGGCACAGGCAGGAGCCGAGCCAACACCCTACGGAACAACAAGACAACGGGAGAAGTTCATGACCTGGGAATATGCGCTAATCGGTTTAGTCGTCGGCATCATCATTGGTGCTGTGGCCATGCGTTTCGGTAACCGCAAATTGCGTCAGCAGCAGTCACTGCAATACGAACTGGAAAAGAACAAAGCCGAACTGGAAGAGTATCGCGAAGAGCTGGTCAGCCACTTTGCCCGTAGCGCTGAGCTGCTGGACAACATGGCGACAGATTATCGCCAGCTCTACCAGCACATGGCGAAAAGCTCCAGCAGCCTGCTGCCGGAAATGACCGCGGAGACCAACCCCTTCCGCAATCGTCTGGCTGATTCTGAAGCCGGTAACGATCAGGCACCGGTTCAGATGCCACGCGACTATTCAGACGGCGCGTCCGGCCTGCTGCGCGGTGGCGTAAAACGCGATTAATCGCACAACCTGAATAAATTTTACGGGCGCACCTTATGCGCCCGTCCTTTCTTCCCGTCCCCAGCTATTATTTAGTCAAACACCTCATTGTTCAGCGGTTGAAAATTCAATAACATCAAGATGTTTTTGGGGCCGTTCTTTTTCATTCCAGGATACGAGAGTCAGCATCGATGAAGAAAAAAAACCAGCTGTTGAGCGCCTTAGCGTTAAGTGTCGGGTTATCTCTCTCGGCGTCCTTCCCTGCCAGTGCGGCACTGCCTTCGCAGGTGCCTGGACAAGAAGCCATTCCCAGCCTTGCGCCGATGCTTGAAAAAGTCCTGCCTGCGGTAGTCAGCGTTCAGGTGGAAGGGACGGCACGCCAAAGCCAGCGTATTCCCGAAGAGCTGAAGAAATATTTTGGCGAAGACGCGCCGGATCAGCAGGCTCAGCCGTTTGAAGGCCTGGGCTCAGGGGTGATTATCGACGCGGCTAAGGGCTATATCCTGACCAATAACCACGTGATCAGCCAGGCCGATAAAATCAGCGTTCAGCTGAACGATGGTCGGGAGTTTGACGCCAAACTGATCGGCGGTGACGATCAGAGTGATATCGCCCTGCTACAGGTGCAAAACCCCAGCAACCTGACCCAGATCGCCATTGCAGATTCCGATAAGCTGCGCGTCGGTGATTTTGCCGTCGCGGTCGGTAACCCGTTCGGTTTAGGCCAGACCGCCACCTCCGGAATTGTCTCCGCCCTGGGGCGCAGCGGCCTGAATCTCGAAGGGCTGGAAAACTTCATTCAGACCGACGCTTCCATCAACCGGGGCAACTCCGGCGGTGCGCTGCTTAATCTGAACGGCGAGCTGATCGGCATCAACACCGCTATCCTCGCGCCAGGCGGCGGCAGCATCGGGATTGGTTTTGCCATTCCGAGTAACATGGCGAAAACCCTGTCTCAACAACTGATTCAGTTTGGCGAGGTTAAGCGCGGTCTGCTGGGCATCAAAGGCATGGAGATGAGCGCCGATATCGCCAAAGCCTTTAAGCTCAACGTCCAGCGCGGGGCGTTTGTCAGCGAAGTGCTGCCCAACTCAGGCTCTGCGAAAGCGGGCGTGAAATCCGGCGACGTTATTGTCAGCCTGAACGATAAACCGCTGAGCAGCTTCGCTGAATTACGGTCACGCATTGCCACCACGGAGCCGGGCGCTAAAGTGAAGCTGGGCCTGATCCGCGAGGGCAAACCGCTGACCGTGGAAGTGACGCTGGATAAGAGCACCTCCTCTTCCGCCAGCGCAGAACAGATCTCCCCGGCTCTACAGGGCGCTACGCTGAGCGACGGTCAGCTTAAAAACGGCACGAAAGGCATTTCTGTTACGACCGTTGAGAAGAGCAGCCCGGCCGCGCAGGCAGGTTTGCATCAGGACGACGTGATCGTGGGCGTGAACCGCACTCGCGTGCAGTCTATTGCCGAAATGCGTAAGGTGCTGGAGAGTAAACCGGCGGTCATTGCCCTGCAAATTATCCGTGGCAACGACACCCTCTACATTTTACTGCGTTAACCATTTGCGACTCCGGACATCGCCGCTGCGTGTGATGTCCGGATAACTCATGTTATGCTGCAAACCGTTCCTTTTTTAACGACACACGCATCATGCTTTTAAAGCTCTTTCGTTCAATTGTCATTGGTTTGATCGTTGCCGGTCTGCTGCTGGTGGCTATGCCATCTTTACGCCAGTTCAACAAACTGTCGGCTCCTCAGTTCGACAGCACCGATGAAACGCCTGCGACGTACAATCAGGCGGTACGCCGTGCCGCCCCCGCCGTGGTTAACGTCTATAACCGCGGGCTTAACAGTTCCGCTCATAACCAGCTGGAGATCCGCACGCTCGGTTCCGGTGTGATCATGGATGACCGGGGCTACATCATCACCAATAAACACGTCATTAACGATGCCGACCAGATTATCGTCGCCTTGCAGGATGGCCGCGTGTTTGAAGCCCTGCTGGTGGGGTCGGACAGCCTGACCGATCTGGCGGTGCTGAAGATCAACGCCACGGGCGGTCTGCCGACTATCCCGATTAATCGCAAACGCACGCCGCACATCGGCGATGTGGTGCTGGCGATCGGTAACCCGTACAACCTGGGCCAGACCATCACTCAGGGGATCATCAGCGCGACCGGTCGAATCGGCCTGAACCCGTCAGGGCGGCAGAACTTCCTGCAAACCGACGCCTCGATCAACCACGGTAACTCCGGCGGTGCGCTGGTGAACTCTCTGGGCGAACTGATGGGCATTAACACCCTCTCCTTCGACAAGAGCAACGACGGCGAAACGCCGGAAGGGATTGGCTTTGCCATTCCGTTCCAGCTGGCGACCAAGATCATGGACAAGCTGATCCGCGATGGCCGCGTGATCCGTGGCTACATCGGTATTGGCGGGCGTGAAATCGCGCCGATGCATACGCAGGGCGGTGGTATCGATCAGATCCAGGGGATTGTGGTCAACGAAGTGGCGCCTGGCGGCCCGGCGGCCAACGCAGGTATCCAGGTGAACGACGTTATCCTTTCCGTCAACGGTACGCCAGCGGTCTCTGCGCTGGAAACCATGGACCAGGTGGCTGAGATTCGCCCGGGCTCCATCATCCCTGTTGAAGTCATGCGTAATGACAAAAAGCTGACGATTCAGGTCACCATTCAGGAATACCCGGCCACTAACTGACGGGCATAAAAAAACGGAGCTTAGCGCTCCGTTTTTTTTACCGGGACAAGATCACTTGTTAACGAATTCTTCGCCCAGCGTGATGTCTTTCTTCAACGTATCCAGCATGCCTTCCATCGCGTTTTGCTCAAACGCGCTCAGCGTACCGATAGACTTACGCTCTTCAACACCGTTTTTACCCAGCAGCAGCGGCTGAGAGAAGAAGCGCGCGTGTTCACCGTCGCCTTCAACATAGGCGCATTCAACAACGCCTTTTTCGCCCTGCAACGCGCGAACCAGAGACAGGCCGAAACGTGCCGCCGCCTGACCCATAGACAGGGTCGCAGAACCGCCACCCGCCTTCGCTTCCACCACTTCGGTGCCTGCGTTCTGAATACGTTTGGTCAGGTCAGCCACTTCCTGCTCGGTAAAGCTCACGCCCGGGATCTGCGACAGCAGAGGCAGGATGGTCACGCCAGAGTGACCGCCGATAACCGGCACTTCCACTTCCGTTGGCTGCTTGCCTTTCAGCTCGGCCACGAAGGTATTGGAGCGGATGATATCCAGCGTAGTTACGCCGAACAGTTTGTTCTTGTCGTAAATGCCTGCTTTCTTCAGCACTTCTGCTGCGATGGCAACGGTGGTGTTCACCGGGTTGGTGATGATCCCGATGCACGCTTTCGGGCAGGTTTCAGCGATCTGCTGAACCAGGTTTTTCACGATGCCCGCGTTGACGTTGAACAGGTCTGAACGATCCATACCCGGTTTACGTGCAACACCTGCGGAGATCAGCACCACGTCGGCACCCTGCAACGCAGGACGCGCATCTTCACCGGAGAAGCCTTTGATTTTCACAGCTGTCGGGATGTGGCTCAGGTCAACCGCCACACCTGGGGTTACCGGAGCAATATCGTACAGGGAGAGTTCTGAGCCTGAAGGCAGTTGGGTTTTCAGTAGTAGGGCAAGCGCCTGGCCGATACCACCAGCAGCGCCGAGGACTGCGACTTTCATCCTAAACTCCTTATTATGGTTAACTTAAGTATCTGTAACTCCGTTGCGGCGACCATAATTCAGCACGTCATTAATTACAATTTTCATCGCTAAAGAATTTGAGGTCGCACGTCTTTCGCCTTCACCTGAATGCTATCGGGCTGTAGGCAACAACGAATTAAGAGGGGGTTACAATACACCCTGCCACGCCACCAAAACAACATCATTTTGATAACATTTAATTTACTTTTAAGGTTATTTGCGCGGCGTGACCCAGGCATGTTTTCCGATAACGAAATCTGATAAAATCTCTCCCTTTCATAACATTATTTCAGCCTGCCGCCAGGTAGATAATTTGCATAAAAATTCATCCACATGCATAATAATGTTGTTTCTATCGTCATATTCCGGGTGACTTATGCGAAGCTCGTCTAAGCAAGAAGAATTAGTGAAGGCGTTTAAAGCGCTACTCAAAGAAGAGAAATTCAGTTCTCAGGGAGAAATTGTTCAGGCGTTGCAGGAACAAGGCTTCGACAACATCAACCAGTCGAAGGTCTCTCGCATGTTAACCAAGTTTGGGGCGGTGCGTACGCGCAACGCCAAAATGGAAATGGTTTATTGCCTGCCTGCTGAACTTGGCGTGCCAACGACCTCCAGCCCGCTGAAAAACCTGGTTCTGGACATCGACTATAACGATGCCGTGGTCGTGATCCACACCAGCCCGGGCGCAGCCCAGCTGATTGCCCGCCTGCTGGACTCGCTGGGTAAAGCAGAGGGGATCCTCGGAACCATCGCCGGTGATGACACCATTTTCACCACCCCGGCAAATGGTTTCTCGGTGAAAGACCTCTACGAAGCGATTCTGGTCCTGTTCGAACAGGAGCTGTAATTGTCTGCCCCGTAGCGCATGGCTGCGGGGGATCATTCTGCTGTTGCCGCGTTTTACCCTGCTTTGCTCTGCCTGCTGCTTTTGCAAATAGTGCTTTTTACCGCCTGTTAACATTCATTCAGTGAATGATCTGCCGCAAGATCGCACAAAAAATCAAATTCGCTTATCCATTTGATTTACAGATCAAAAAACCACAAACCTCGCACTTTAGCGCCCTTTTTTATGCATTCTCGTTATAAAAATTATTTTTTTAACACGTAATAACAGACGAAACCATTAGCCTGGTATTAATTTTTTGAGTGATTAGTGTATACTTGATTTTGTGATGAGGGTCACAGAACAAAGACCCCAGTAAAATAATTGACGAGGTAAATAATCATGAAAATTAAAACCACTGTAGCTGCCCTGAGCGTACTGTCAGTCCTGTCATTCGGTGCGTTTGCAGCCGACACTATTAATGCTGAACAGGCACAATCCCGTCAGGCTATCGGGACTGTTTCTGTTGGCGCCATCGGTACGTCTCCGATGGACATGCACGAAATGCTGAACAAAAAAGCGGAAGAACAGGGTGCGTCATCCTATCGCATCATCGAAGCGCGCAGTGGCGACCACTGGCACGCTACCGCAGAACTGTACAAATAAACCCTCGTCGTATCTCATCATACGACTTGCCCCTGACCTCCCGGTCAGGGGCTTTTTTATCACTGGCGCACGTTGAAACGCAGTTGCCCTTCCAGCTCCTCCTCCGCTTCATCAAACAGTAAAATCAATGCGCCAAAGCGTCTGCGCAGTTTTTCAGGCAGATGGGTAAATTCGATTTCCAGCGGTAACGGCAGATGATTGCCGGTAACCACATCCCACAGCATATCAAGATTGCTTACGCTGCCCCGCTCCAGGTCGAACGCCCGAATAAACTCGCGATAGAAGTCTTCCTGACTCTCAATTTCGTCAAAATCAAAGGTATAAATTTTCATTGCCAGCCACCCGGTACAGGCGGGCGGCAAATGCCGCCCTGTCTATTATAATCCCCCGATATGCAGGGTTTTGACTTCCAGAAACTCCTCCAGCCCCAGCACGGACCCTTCGCGGCCCAGCCCGGACTCTTTTACGCCCCCAAACGGACCCAGCTCGGTCGACACAGCACATTCGTTAATTCCGATCATGCCGCTCTCAATGGCCTGTGAGACGCGGAACACGCGCGAAAGATTCTGGGTATAAAAGTAGGCTGCCAGCCCGTAAGGCGTATTGTTAGCGCGCATAACCACTTCGTCTTCCGACGTGAAGCGGAAGCAGGCGGCAACGGGACCAAAGGTCTCCTCTTCTGCCAGCTTCATGCCTTCATGGCAGTCACCGAGTACGGTTGGCATCCAGAAGTTGCCGCCAAGTTCGTGCGGTTTACCCCCAGCCAGCACCGTGGCGCCCTTCGCGACCGCATCTTCGACGTGCTCACGCACTTTCTCGACAGCTGAAGGCTCAATCAGCGGGCCGACAACGACGCCCTCGTCCAGACCGTTACCCACCTTCAGCGTCTTTACCGCATCGGCAAGTTGATTGACGAACTTGTCATAGACCGTCTCCTGAATATAGAAACGGTTTACGCTGACGCAGACCTGCCCGGCGTTACGGAACTTATTGGCGATCGCCCCTTTGACGGCGGCCTCAATATCCGCGTCCTCGAAGACGATATACGGCGCATTACCGCCCAGCTCCATCGATACCTTTTTCATGGTCTCTGCGGAATTGCGAACCAGCGTTTTCCCGACGGCGGTTGACCCCGTAAACGAGATTTTGCGCACGTCATGGCTGGCCATAATGGCGTCGCTAATTTCTGAGGTGCTCCCCGCGACCGCATTCAGCACACCGTCCGGCACACCGGCCTGCTTCGCCAGCGTCAGCAGCGCAAAGGCGCTCAGCGGCGTGTTGTTTGCAGGCTTGATGACGCCGGTACATCCTGCTGCCAGCGCCGGGCCGAGCTTACGGGTGAGCATAGCCATCGGGAAGTTCCATGGCGTAATAGCAGCAACCACCCCGACAGGTTCACGAGTGGCCAGAATACGGGAGCCGGGTTTAACCGGAGGAATGATTTCACCGTTGGCGCGCTTGGCCTGCTCGGCAAACCACTGAATGAAGCTGGCAGCGTAGTCCACCTCACCTTCAGCCTCTTTCAGCGGCTTGCCCTGCTCGGTAGTCATCAGCCGCCCGAGCCAGCTTTTATTCTCGATAATCAGTTCATACCAGCGATAGAGGATCGCGGAACGCTCTTTTGCCGTTTTTGCGCGCCATGCGGGAAAGGCCTTCGTCGCGGCCGCAATGGCCTCTTCGGTTTCGGCTTTTCCTGCTTTCGCCACTTTCGCAATGACCTCGCCCGTGGCCGGGTTTAGCACATCAAACGTGGTGTCGAGTGTTTTCCAGATACCGTTAACCAGATACCCGGTCTGAAAAAGAATACTGTCCTGAAGAGCCTGGGTTGTCATGTGTCCTCCCTTCCTGAATGTTTGAACCTGCAAGAATAAGTATAGCCACAAAAAAACCGACACTTTTGGCGTCGGTTTTCTCTTCGTTAGCTGTCTGTCAGCGCATTCTGGTAGCGGCGCAGCATAAACACCAGCCGCTCTACCGGCTCGGTAACCTGCGGCGGCGCTTCCCAGATCCGCAGTTTCTCCTGGTAGATATCCAGCTCCTCCAGCAGTTGCTTAAAGTAGCGGCGACGTTTGTCATCACTCGATGCCGATATCACATGGTCCGCCGTTCGCCGTAGCTGGCGGTGGAAGGCGGACAAATCATCGTTGATCGGCACTGGCGCGTTCCGCAGACGCTGGTGCGCGATAATCATGATTAACGCCAGGCGGAAGCGGGCGACATCGCCCGGGAATTTATTCAGCAACAGGAACAACTGCTGATAGAGCGCCGGCAGGTGGTTCTCCTTGCGCCGCGCGGTGTTGGTGGTCAAGGACGATACGGCGGCCGACACAAACTGATTCAGAAGTACGCGCCCTGTCCGCGCCTGAGAGTTATCCCGCACCAGCAGGATCACCATCATCGCCAGGAAACAGCCCACCAGCTGACCTAATGCGCTATCCAGGAACTGGCTGAAATGGAAGGTCATCGGGTTATCCAGCACGATGATGTTAATCGTGCTCGCCAGCGCGCCTAACGATCCCAGACGGCGTTTTTGTACCTCGATCCCGATAAAGAACGCCATCACCGCCAGGCTGATGCAGAGCAAAAGCATGCTTTGCTGCGTCGAGGGAATAATCACCAGGAAGTAGAGCGCGCCAATGGGTAACGCTGCAATGGTGCCGTACAGAAAATCGATCGCGACCATGCGTGGGTTGGGCAGACGCATCGCCAGCGCGGTGACGACGGCAATCATCACCATCGCGCCGCTGCCGGACGTCCAGCCGGTCCACAGCCAGAACAGCGTGCCGAGTATACAGGCCAGGGTGGTACGCCAGAAGTTAACCATCGCATGGTGGCGCTCGGCGGATTCCGGTTTGATCACCACTTCGCCCTGTAACACCTCTTCTTCCGCCGCACTGATTTTGGTGTTACTAATCACGCCGCGTTTCAGGAGCAGGTAACGCGTTGCGGCGCCAACCCAGGTATAAATGGTGACTGGCGTATCCCGTTCTCCCGTCCAGGCAATCACACGACGCATGCGTTTAAGCTGTCGATGCACATCCTGCACCGTCTCCACGGGCTCATCAAACAGTTCGCGGAAGGTATCCGTTACCACTTCGGGGCGGATGTTCTGAATCAGGTAGGTTTCACACGCCTGGGTGATCAGCGTTAGCGAGACGGTATTGATCGCTTTCAGACGACGATTGGCCCGCTCCCAGCGGGAAGACTCCATATTGAGATTACTGCGCATCCCTTCCAGCGCCTGCGTGCGGCGCACCAGCGCACTCCAGGCCTTGTCGACCTCTTCGCTGTCGCCGTGCTTAATGCACAGTTGCATGAGCTGGTACTGGGCAACAATCAGCGCGTCCAGCTCACGATCGACTTCCTGCTTGATGGATCGCGGAGAGAAAAGCAGATCCGCGACAATCGCGCAGACGATACCAATGACAATCTCACTGCAACGTTCCACGGCGAACTGCGGAGCAAGCAGCGGTTCACTCTGAATGGTGATGATAATAATCAGCGCGGTATATCCCGCCAGGCCCCAGGCGTACGAGTTCTCCACCTTCACCAGCGAAGAGACCCAGGTGCAAAAACCCGCCCAGATACAGCACACAATCAGCATCAGCAGCGGCGTGCGGATCATCAGGATGATAATGGTCAGGGCGGCGATACAGCCGATAAAGGTGCCGATAATACGCAGCATTCCGCGATAGCGAATTGCCCCGGAGTAAGGTTCGCCACCCGCCGCGAAGGCAGGACCGGCGGCGACGATCGCGGCGGTCAGAACGGCCCAGCGCGGCGTTTCAAGCTGGAAATGGAAGCCAACAAACAGCGCCAGCACAATGGCGCATGCCAGCTTCACGGCGAAGCGGATGTGCTGGCTGGCGATGGAAAAAATGCCCATAGCGATCAACCAAACTCGCGCAGGCGATGGGCGATTTGACGGAAGATGGAATCCTGGCTGGCATCACGGTCTTTTTCACCCGTGATCACCACCGTCGCCGTGGTGCCTGCGGGCCAGAGGTTGCTCTGCTGCTCATCCAGACGAATGCGTACCGGTACGCGCTGCGCCAGGCGTACCCACTCGAGGTTAGAATCGACGGTCGCCATCCCTTTTGAATCATTGGTACTGCTGGAGTTGGTCACCCCCGCGGCCACGCTGTCCACGGTTCCCTTCAGGACCCGGTTGCTGCCGAGCGGCGTGATTTCGGCGCGATAGCCCGGACGCACGCCTTCCAGCTTGGTCTCTTCCATATAGGCGAGGACGTAGAAAGAGTTCTGTTTCACCAGCGCCACGGCAGTAGAGCCGCGCGTGATAAACTCACCCGCATAGACGTTGAGGTTGGTCACCCAGCCATCGGACGGGGCGCGGATAACGGTACGTTCCAGATCGAGCTTCGCCAGATCGCGCGTCGCCTGCGCTTTTGCCAGCTGATGCAGCACGGTTTGCAGCACGTTATTGGACTGGTCAATCTCTTCCCGGGACATAGCCTGGATGCCCAGCTTGTTACGGCGTCCTGCTTCACGGCGTTTTTCAGCGGCCAGCGCGTTGTAATACGCTACGTCGGCTTCCGCTTCTTCCAGCGCTTTTTGATAGCGCGGCTGGTCGATGGTGAACAGTACCTGATCTTTTTTCACCAGTTGGTTATCGTGGACGTTGACCGCCGTAATGAGACCGGCGACATCGGGCGCTATCGCGACCACCTCCGCGCTGAAACGCGCATCGCGCGTCCACGGGGATTCGGTGTAATAAACCCAGGCGCGAAAAATAGCGATGAACGCCAGGATGACCAGCGCCATAGTGATGGCAGTGCGGGAGATTTTTCTTGTTAGCGTTTTCACATCAACCTCAGACAAACATGCGCGATATTAAATAGAACAGGCAGCAATACAGCGCGGTATTGAACAATGCAGGATGCCAGACGAAATCATAAATCCCGGTAGGGACCAGCACCTTGCGCACCAGCCAGAAGATCGCCAGTGATAAAAGAAGCTCGAAAAATATCGGTGGGAACGACAAACCGAACACCACGATAACGGGAAACAGACTCATGTTGACCTTGATTAAAGAGAGTGCAGGTTACTGGATTTTTAAGCTCGCGCCGCCGCAGGAGAGCAAGAATTGCCGGGCGAGAGTGGCGCAGCCGTTATGTAATTAATAATATATTAACGTAACTGTTATGCTGTTATCTATCATATGTGATCTAAATCACTTTTAAGCCAGAGTGAATAATGGAACGTCTAAAACGCATGTCCGTCTTTGCGAAAGTGGTTGAGCAAGGCTCTTTTACCGCCGCAGCACGTCAGCTACAAATGAGCGTCTCATCCATTAGCCAGACAGTGTCAAAACTGGAAGATGAGCTTCAGGTGAAGCTGCTCAACCGCAGCACCCGCAGCATTGGGCTGACGGAAGCGGGTAAAATTTACTATCAGGGCTGCCGTCGAATGCTGCATGAGGTGCAGGACGTTCACGAGCAGCTCTATGCCTTTAACAACACCCCTATCGGCACGCTGCGTATCGGGTGTTCTTCAACTATGGCACAAAATGTTCTCGCTGCCATGACGGCGGAAATGCTGAAAGAGTACCCCGGTTTAACCGTTAATCTGGTTACGGGCATTCCGGCACCGGATCTGATTGCCGATGGGTTAGACGTGGTGATCCGCGTTGGCGCGTTGCAGGACTCAAGCCTGTTCTCGCGTCGACTGGGCAGCATGCCGATGGTGGTCTGCGCGTCGAAAAGCTATCTGGCACAGTATGGCGTGCCGGAAAAACCTGCCGACCTGAGCAACCACTCGTGGCTGGAATACAGCGTTCGGCCAGATAACGAATTTGAACTGATCGCCCCGGAAGGGCTTTCCACTAAACTGCTGCCTGAAGGCCGCTTCGTGACCAACGATCCGATGACTATCTCACGCTGGCTGGTGGCCGGGGCCGGGATCGCCTACGTACCGCTGATGTGGGTGATCAACGAGATCAACAGCGGCGTGCTGGAGATCCTCTTCCCGCGCTACCAGTCCGATCCGCGCCCTGTGTACGCGCTCTATACCGAAAAGGACAAGCTGCCGCTGAAGGTGCAGGTCTGTATTAACTATCTGACGGACTATTTTGTGGAAGTGGCGGAGCTGTTTCAGGGCATGCGAGGCAGAAGGAAAGAGTAGGCTTTTCCCCTCTCCCCGTTGGGGAGAGGGTTAGGGTGCGGGGGAAAATTTACGCCGTGCCGCCCACCGTCAGATTATCCACTTTCAGCGTAGGCTGACCGACGCCCACAGGCAGGCTCTGGCCCTCTTTGCCGCAAACGCCCACGCCGTTATCCAGTTTCAGGTCGTTACCGACCATGGAAATCTGCTGCATGGCCTCAATGCCGGATCCAATCAGGGTTGCGCCCTTCACCGCTTTGGTCACTTTGCCCTTCTCAATCAGATACGCCTCTGAGGTAGAGAAGACAAATTTGCCGGAGGTGATATCCACCTGACCGCCGCCAAAGTTTGGCGCGAAGATCCCGTAATCAACGGATTCGATAATCTCCTGCGGCGTGGATTTACCCGGCAGCATGTAGGTGTTGGTCATGCGCGGCATCGGCAGGTGCGCGTAGGATTCGCGACGGCCGTTACCCGTCGGCGCAACGCCCATCAGCCGCGCGTTAAGCTTGTCCTGCATGTAGCCTTTCAGTACGCCGTTTTCGATCAGCACGTTGTACTGACCCGGCGTACCTTCATCGTCGACAGAAATCGAGCCGCGACGGTCGAGCATGGTGCCATCATCCACCACGGTACACAGTTCGGAGGAGACAAGCTGCCCCATCTGACCGCTGAATACGGACGTCCCGCGACGGTTGAAATCACCTTCCAGGCCGTGACCGACCGCTTCGTGCAGCAGCACGCCCGGCCAGCCTGCTCCCAGTACCACCGGCAACGTACCGGCGGGTGCAGCCACGGCAGAAAGATTAACCAGCGCCATGCGCACGGCTTCTTTTGCCCATGCATCTGCGCGGGCTTCGCCGTCAACATCGCCCAGGAACCAGTCATAGCCAAAACGACCGCCGCCACCGCTTGAGCCGCGCTCGCGCTTGCCGTCGTCTTCAACCTGAACGCTAATAGAAAGACGCACCAGCGGACGCACGTCGGCGGCCAGCGTACCGTCCGTCGCCGCCACCAGAATCAGTTCATAAACCCCGGTCAGGCTGGCAGAGACTTCCTGCACGCGTTTATCCGCCGCGCGAGCCACTTTGTCCACGCGACGCAGGATGTCCAGCTTCTCTTCGCGGCTCATGCTTTGCAGCGGGTCGATGCTGGTATAGAGCGCAGCGTGCTGCACTTCACCCAGCGTTTTCACCCGTCCGTCGCCCGTATCGCGCACAATGGTTCGCGCCGCCTGCGCGCTCTGCTCCAGCGCGGCCAGGCTTATCTGGTCTGCATAGGCAAAACCGGTTTTTTCGCCGCTGACGGCGCGCACGCCGACGCCCTGGTCAATGTTATAAGAGCCATCTTTAATGATGCTGTCTTCTAAAACCCAGGATTCGTGATAGCTCGACTGGAAATAGAGATCGCCGTAGTCGAGGCGGCGTTCGGTCAGTTGACCAAGAATGGAGAACAGGTCCTGATGGCTCAGGCCGTTCGCTGCGAGCAAATGTTCACTTACCAGGTTCAGACTCATCGTATTGCTACTCGTTCGTTGCCGCCCGTGGCGGTATAAAGATCGTATTTATTGAGAGTGAGGCAATTACCTGCCCACGTCAAATCATTGCTGTGCTTCTTTGCGCGGCTGGCGCAGCACCTCATTAATCTGTGGTTTATCAACCGGCCCGGTAATGCGATAGCGCAGAATCGAGACTTTGCTCCAGAGCGGCCCCAGCACTTTACTGGCCGCAAACACCGCCGCACCGACAATCGGGTTAACCACAAAGGCTGCCGCAACGCCCACGCTTGCGGAAATCTCCGGCGCCACCACGGCTTCCATATCCAGCTCGCGGCGCACGAGATCCACTGACCCTTTCATCGCGATATCCGCTTCCAGGCCGTCCACCAGCGTGTCGTCGGTGTGCAGAACGCCGTCTTTGATCCACGCCGTGCTGCGAATGGAATCGTAGTAGAAACCTTCGCTGAAGGTGTCGCTAAAGTCGAAGCGCAGCTTGCGCAGCAGCGCGTCAAAACTCAGCAGACGCAGGATCTGCCCGGCGCGCCCCGTGCTCACATCGGCAATCTCACCCTTACCGAAGTTGGTTTTCAGGATGCCGTTAAGCGAAGCTTCATCGGGTGTCCATGGCGCAGCGCGCCAGTGCAGATCGTAATTCACATCGAAGGACGATCCGCGCAGCGGGGTGCTAATGCCGAAGAAGTTAGCCGCGGCGTCCAGCTTGTTGCCTTTAATATCGCCCTTCAGCGAGGTGCGCTGTTCACCCGGTTTGTTCACCCATTCGCCCGCGGCAGTCATGCGGCCAAAGCCGGTATCCACCAGCCCACCAGAGAGGTTCAGCGTATTGCCCTGAATAGCAAAATCACCGTCGATACGGCCATATTTTTGCCCCCACAGCCAGCACTCCGCACAGCGTAGCTGGAGATCGGGCCAGCCGCTGAAATCCACGCGCGTGGCCTCGCTTAACGGAGAAGCGCTTGTCGACTGAGCGTGAGATGCCGCAAAGGTCGGGTTGTAATAGAGATAACGGATAGCCGCCTGCCATGGGGCGTTATCGCGCATCGTCAACGAACCGTTAATCTCACGCCCCTGCGCTTCGACCTTTGAGCCGTTTACCGTCGGCCGGGAGACAATACTCAGGTTGTTCCACTGCTGCCCGCCCAGCGTCAGCGCAGGCGTTCGCAAGGTAATGGACTGCGGGAACTGCGCCGTTTGGTCGACGTTTTGCCCGACACCTTTCTGGAACAGTGCCAGCCACTCTGCGCCATCCATCGGCGGGAGATTCAGTTCAACGCCCGCCTGCTCCGGCAGCGGCGGCGTGGTACGGCTGTCCGTCGTCCAGATCGCCCTGTCCAGCGTCAGCTTGCGGTTAAGCAGCCAGCGGCTATTGAAGTGGTTTGTGCCGCCAGCATTTCCGGTTAAATCGAAGCTGTTAAGGTTGCCCGCAACCTTAACGTTGACGGGCAATGCTTCACCGCTTTTCTTATTCAGCGGCGCGGGAAGCTGGCTGCTGAGGTTTTTCAGATCGCCCGTAATGTCGACGTTATAGCGCGCACCGGCATGATAAGGCAGGTCGATGGCGACCTTGCCATTCCATGACACCGCGCCGTCCACCGCATTCTCAATCGGCTTCGGCAGAACATCCATGCGTGACGGCTGCCAGTTCGCGTCCATATTGACCGCCACCTGGTAGGCTTTATCGCCCTCGGTAGTGGAGAAATCGATATTGACGGGTTGATTGAACCAGGTCGCTTTCAGCGGCTCACTTTTCAGCGTGCCGTTAACAAAGCTGAACTGACCGCTGAGGTTGTTCAGCGTGCTGTCCAGCGGCTTGATATAGAGGCTGTTGTTATTAAGGCGAACGTCGCCTTTGGCGGTGGTCATTTCACCGTCCAGCGGGATATCCAGATGTAAGCGAGCATTCACATCGCCATCTAATTGCAACTGCTGAAGGGTGGCTGCCAGGGAGTCATTCAGCGGCGTATCTTCAAAGTACGGGCCAACCGCTTTGCCCGGCCCCTTAATATCCGCATCAATCAGCAGTTTCTCTTTGGAGTAATCCGGGATGTTTGCCGTCAGGTTGCTTGCCGTTATGCCGCCCAGCGCAACGTTGTCCGTCTTCATCCACAGGCCGTCATTCAGGAAGTTGAGTTCAATATCCAGATTCTTCAGCGCCGGCCAGTCCGGCTGGAAGGCATAGGTGGCGTTGCGTAGCGGCACCAGAACCTGGAACTGGCCTTCGTTGTGCTTATACGGGAACAGGTGCGGGTTGCCGCCGTAGACCAGCGTGGCGTTATCCGCCTGGCCGCCCTGAATGGCGCCGCTGAGATAGTCCACCAGCGCTTTCCCCATCAGGTTTTCCGGGAAATAGCGCCACGCCTGTGAACCGTCATCCGTGCTGATGCCCGCCAGAATACCCAGCCACGGCTCATCGCCTTCAGGCTGTAGATAACGAAAATTACCGCGCGCATGGACCGCTTTGGCTTTCACATCGATATCGCGGCCATCGAGCTGAAAACCTTTGTCATTCTTCAGCCAGTTGAGGGTGGCATTTCCCTTTTCGATCTCCAGTGGCGCACGGAAAACCGTTTCGTACGGCATTTTCGCGTCCTGCATTTCTGCCGTCAGCCTGCCGTTTTCCACGCTTCCTTCCAGTTTACCGCTGAAGTGCTCGGCACCCGGCAGCAGTTTCCACTGTTTCCATGCGAGGTTTTTCCATGCCGCCTGAAAACGCGTCTTTTCCGTAGCCTGGAGCGGAATATCCAGCGCCAGCCGGTTTATCTGCCCGCTCGGCTGCGTCGCCAGCCAGATTTCGCCCAGCTCCGGGGAGAGTTTTGCGGCCATTGAACGCAGCCCTTCGATCGCCGTCAGATCCAGGTTACTGGCGCGGATACGCAGCTCGTCGCTGCGTTTACCGTTTATCCCGCCGACGTCCTGTTCCGGCATCCACGCCAGCGTCAGCGCGCCGCGCGGCCAGGGTTTGTTATCCATGGAGATGCGCGTATCCGGGATAGCGAACTGCCAGCCGCCTTTATCCTGCGTCACGTGTGCGGTGAGGTTATCGACGGAAAGTTGATGCTGATGGTTTTCCCCCTTCCAGCTCGCGCCCCCCTGCTTAAGCCAGATATCGCCGCTGGCGAACGCCCCGTTCGTCAGGGTCATCCAGCCTTCCAGGCTGAAGCGCGCGGTCTCCAGCTGCATATTCTGCTGTAGCCACTCACCGAGCCACGGCTTCACATCCACGTCGTCCGCCTGTAGCCACACCCTGCCGTTGTTCAGCAGGCCATTGTCGTCACGCAGATCCATCCGCACCTGCATCACGCCGTGCTGCCCGTTCAGGCTGGAGAGATTCACCTGCCCCTCGGCGCGGTGGCGATCTTTCCCGTTAAGCCAGGTCAGCTGTGGGATCGCCAGCTCAGCGCGCTGCCCGGAAAGGGTAATAAAGCTCACTTCGCTGTCGCGCAGATCGAAATGATCGAACTGCCGCAGGAACAGATCGTTGATACGGCTGGTTTCCAGCCCCCGATCGCTGTCGCCGCTTTGCAGCGGCGTGTTAGTCATCAGCTGAAGTTGATAAAAGGTGAGATCGCGAAACTGCCAGCGCAGATGCAGCAGGCTTTGCCAGACATCCAGCGCCAGGGTGACGCGTTTGATTTTGAGGTGGCCGCCATCTTTCAGGCTGGCGCGGATATCCCGCGCATCAAGCGTCGGGCCAAAGTTCTGCCAGCTTGCCTCGATATGGCTCACGTCCACCGGCAGGCCGGTGGCGGATTCGATTTTTGCCAGGATCTGCGGACGCCAGCTGTCCAGATGCGGCAAGGCGAGACGCAGCCCGCTCACGAGCAACGCGACAATCACGACCAGCGTTGCCCCTGTAAGCAGTAAAATCCCCGGCAATCGCCTCACGCGTCTCTCCTTGTCAGCCTTAAATCTCGCAGCGAACTGCGTTTACATCATGACGACGTCAAACTGCTCCTGGTTATAGAGCGGCTCAATTTGCACTTTTACCTGTTTGCCGACAAAGATTTCCACTTCCGCCAGCGCGTGCGACTCTTCCCCTTTCAGGGCCTCCGCCACCGCAGGGGAAGCATAGACCAGAAAACGGTCTGAGTCGTAGGCATGATGGACACGGACAATCTCACGCATGATCTCGTAGCAGACCGTCTCCACCGTCTTTACCGTTCCGCGTCCATGGCAGGTTGGACACTCATTACACAGGACATGTTCCACGCTTTCGCGGGTCCGTTTCCGGGTCATTTCCACCAGACCGAGCTGCGAGAAGCCATTGATGCTGGTTTTCACGCGATCTTTACTCAGCGCCTGCTCCAGGGAGTGCAGCACGCGACGGCGGTGATCTTCATTGTTCATATCGATAAAGTCGATGATGATAATGCCGCCCAGATTACGCAGACGAAGCTGACGCGCGATGGCCTGCGTCGCTTCTATGTTGGTGTTGAAGATGGTGTCATCGAGGTTGCGATGGCCGACGAACGCGCCGGTGTTAATGTCGACGGTGGTCATCGCTTCGGTTTGATCGATGATCAGATAGCCACCTGATTTCAGCTCAACCTTACGCTCCAGCGCACGCTGGATTTCGTTTTCAACGTCATAGAGGTCAAATATCGGCTGGCGTCCGGTGTAATGCTCCAGCAGACCCGGCATCTCCGGAATGTACTCGGCGGTGAACTCCAGTAAGGCTTCGTACGTCAGACGGGAATCCACGCGGATGCGGTCAAGCTGGGCGTCGGCGAAATCGCGTAATACGCGCTGAGCGAGCGCCAGCTCACCGTACAACCGGTAGCGGGTTTGGTTGCGTTTTTTACGCTCCATCACTTTGGTCCAGACGCGCTTCAGGTAGGCCGCATCCGAGGCCAGATCTTCTTCGCTGATCCCTTCCGCCGCGGTACGGATAATAAACCCGCCCTGCTCGTCGCAGTAGGCGCTGACCACCTTTTTCAGGCGCTCACGCTCGCTTTCGCTCTCAATACGCTGTGACACGCCGACGTGCGACGCCCCCGGCATAAAGACCAGATAGCGTGAAGGCAGGGTGATGTCGGTGGTCAGACGCGCGCCTTTGGTGCCCAGCGGATCTTTTACCACCTGCACCATCAGATCCTGGCCCTGACGCACCAGCTCAGAAATGTCGCGCACGGCAAACTGCTTTTGCTCTTCGCCTGCCACGCATTCGGTGTGCGGCATGATATCGGAGGCATGTAAAAACGCCGCCTTATCGAGCCCAATATCTACAAAAGCCGCCTGCATACCCGGCAGTACACGACTGACACGACCTTTGTAGATATTGCCTACGATTCCGCGTCGCGCTTCACGCTCAATATGAATTTCCTGAAGAATGCCACCATCAATGTAGGCCACACGGGTTTCCGATGGCGTTACGTTTACCAACAATTCAGCCGTCATAATTATCCCTTCCCTCACGCAGTGAGTTAAAATTGCTCAGCAACTCATACGTTTCCACCAGCGGTAAGCCGACTACGGCGTGATAGCTGCCATTTATCTTCCTGACAAAACAGCCACCCAACCCTTGAATACCGTATGCACCTGCTTTATCCATAGGTTCACCGCTGGCGATATAGCCGGCGATCTCCTCGTCGGTGAGGACTCTGAACGTCACTTCCGTTACCACAAGGCAATCCAGAACGTACTGGCTGTCTGCCAGCGCTACCGCCGTCATCACCTGATGGGTTTGTCCGGACATGCTACGCAGCATCCGCGCCGCATGGTCTGCGTCGCGGGGTTTCTCAAGCACCTCACCATTGAGAATGACGATGGTATCCGCACCCAGCACCGGTAAGTCACGCGGCACGCATGCGACGCCCGCCTGCGCTTTTTCACGCGCCAGACGAGAGACATACTGCTGAGCGCTTTCACCCTCAGCGCGTTTTTCTTCGATACCGGTAACGATGCGTTCGAAGGAGACACCCAACTGCGCGAGCAGTTCCTGGCGACGCGGAGAACCGGAGGCAAGATACAAAGACGTCATAGAAACCTTTTATTGCACGGCAAACTGCTGGCGAATTTTACGCATCAGCAGGAACAGCCACGGCCAGAGCACACCGTTTACTACACTACTCCAGAACACTTCCGGTCGGAAAGAGACGTTGATCACTAAAAACTCTGCCCAGAAAACAACGATATCCGCAGCGAGCGACAACAACATCACCACCAGCGCCTGTTGCCAGAGCGCAAGGTTACGAAAGAGCTGGAATTTGAGTGCGACGAGATACGCAATAATGCTCATGGATAAGGCGCGGACGCCAAGCGTAGAGCCACTGATAAGATCCAGTATGGCACCCATCACAAAACCTGTGCCGACATTTACGCGGTGCGGCAGGGCAAGGATCCAGTAGAGCAAAATGAGCAATACCCAGTTTGGCCGGAAAACAAGAATGTCGTCCGGCCAGGGCATAATTTGCAGCAATAGTGCAACGAGGAATGAGAGCCAGATTACCCAGCGCCCCTGGCTACGATAACTGGCCACTACTGCCCTCCACCCGAGACTTGCGGCGGTGGCGGCGCATCCGGCAGCGGCTGCGTTAACCCCGTCGCCGGAGCCGGTACGGGTGCAGGTGGTCCCATCGCATCCGGCGCAGGCAGCACCTGCGGCATCATCTGCATCAGGCGTTCATTGGCCACGCGATGCACATCTTCCGGTGTCATCGGGTTAGCGCCGTTACGATCGGCGCCCCACAGCAGTAGCAGGTAGCGCAAACGCTGCAAGCCAGCCGTTGGACGCGCCTGAATCACGGTGTAGGCACGCTGAGTATCGAGCTTCACGGAAGAGACAACCGCAACCGGGTAGCCCTCAGGGAAACGACCGCCCAGACCGGACGTCACCAGCACGTCGCCCACGCGGATATCCGTGTTGGCAGGCAGGTGTTCCAGTTGCAGATCGTCCGTGCAGCCATTACCGGCGGCAATCACGCGAATATCGTTACGCAGCACCTGAATCGGCAGTGCATGGGTGGCATCGCAAATCAGCAGCACGCGGCTGGTCAGTTTGGCAACCGCCACAACCTGGCCCACGACGCCTTTATCGCTGATGACAGGCTGACCTTCGTATACGCCGTTCACGCTGCCTTTATCAATCACCACCTGATCGCTGTACGGATCGTTTACGGTGGAGATCACCTGGGTGACCATTTTCTGTTCATCCTGGCGCAGCGGCGAGCCAAGCAGTTCACGCAGGCGTGCGTTTTCCTGCTTATATTGCCCCAGCATCAGCAGCTCGCTGTTTTTCAGCAGCAGTTCCTGGCGTAACGCACGGTTTTCGAGTTCGAGCTGGTCACGCGATGAAAGCGTTTGCGACACGGAGTCGAGCAGTTCACGGGGACCATTTGAAATAAAGTAGAAAGGACTGACGGCGGTATCCATGTACGTTCGGATCTGGCTGAACGTACCGAGGCGGCTATCGGCAATAATGACCCCGAGCGCAACCAGAACCGCCAGGATCAGGCGAAACTGTAGCGACGGGCCACGGCTAAAAATTGGCTTCATAGGCTATGCGTATTCTCGCGTCAGAGAGAAAGGGTAGCAAATTGCTACCCTCTCACACCCGACTACTCTTCGCTAAACAAGTCGCCGCCGTGCATGTCGATCATTTCCAGCGCCTTGCCACCACCACGGGCGACGCAAGTCAGTGGATCTTCTGCAACTACGACAGGAATACCTGTCTCTTCCATTAACAGGCGGTCGAGGTTACGCAGCAGCGCACCACCACCGGTCAGTACCATACCGCGCTCGGAGATATCGGAGGCCAGCTCTGGCGGGCACTGTTCCAGCGCAACCATCACCGCGCTCACGATGCCGGTCAGCGGCTCCTGCAACGCTTCCAGGATTTCGTTGGAGTTCAGGGTGAATCCGCGTGGCACGCCTTCCGCCAGGTTACGACCACGAACTTCGATCTCGCGAACTTCATCACCCGGATAGGCAGAACCGATTTCGTGCTTGATGCGCTCTGCGGTCGCTTCACCGATCAGAGAGCCGTAGTTACGACGAACGTAGTTGATGATGGCTTCGTCGAAACGGTCACCGCCGATACGCACGGAAGAGGAGTAGACCACGCCGTTCAGGGAGATAACGGCCACTTCAGTGGTACCGCCACCGATATCCACCACCATAGAACCGGTAGCTTCAGAAACCGGCAGACCCGCACCAATTGCCGCAGCCATCGGTTCTTCAATCAGGAATACTTCACGCGCACCGGCACCCTGAGCGGATTCACGGATCGCACGGCGTTCAACCTGGGTTGCGCCAACCGGCACACACACCAGCACGCGCGGGCTTGGGCGCATGAAGCTGTTGCTGTGAACCTGCTTGATGAAGTGCTGAAGCATTTTTTCGGTCACGAAGAAGTCAGCAATAACGCCGTCTTTCATTGGGCGGATCGCGGCGATGTTGCCCGGCGTACGGCCCAGCATCTGCTTCGCATCATGACCTACTGCGGCCACGCTTTTTGGCGAGCCGGCACGATCCTGACGAATGGCCACAACGGAAGGCTCATTCAATACGATGCCTTGTCCTTTTACATAAATAAGGGTATTCGCGGTACCCAGGTCAATGGACAGGTCATTGGAAAACATGCCACGAAATTTTTTCAACATACTAAGGGATAATCCTGAAAGCTGGGGCGGAAAACAAAATCCGCTTACTTTACCAACCACACGCAGCAGCGACAAGGCGCAAAAATCGTCTGCTACGGTGAAAATTAGTGCAGCACGTTTCCTTTGTTACAAATTCATCCCCTGAATCCCTCAGGGCTGAGTAAACAGCAGCGTCCCTCACTTTCACTTGTAACCCATTAAAGGTCGTTCACTGGCTTTTATGCTCGTCTTACTCAAAGCTACAGGCGCGATATTCTACGTGAAAACAAAGTAAACGGCAGGTCAAACAGAGTATCTTTGCAAATATTTTTTCACATTGGTGTCAAGCGGCTGAGAGGCGGCAAAAAAATCCCCCTGACCGCCCGTCACGCCGCGCTCTGTCAACATCTGCCATTCACTTCGTGAACGTACGCCTGCGGCAAATACTTGCGTTTGCGTTCCTTTGCACGCTTCCACCAGGCTTTGTACCAGCAGCTGGTTTTCGGTGCGTTTTTCAATATTCCTTACCAGACCCGGATGCAGCTTCAATAATTCAACATCCAGCTCTTTGATCCAGCTGGTGCTCACCAGCGTCAGACCCGCCTGGGTTACCGCCACACGAGCCCCTAGCGCATTGATTAAACGCACCACAGGGCGCAACCGGCTGATGTGTTGACCTACATCTGCCTCTGCAAGTTCAAAAATAATGCGTTTGCGTTGCGATTTTTCGCATTGCATTAACGTGTCACGTAACCAGCGCTGGAAGCGCGGACGGATCAGCGATTCGACGGTCACCTGCAAAGCCAGATTTTCTTCAGGCCAGTACGATAAAAACGGAATGAGGCGGGTGATTTGCTGACGGTCATACTCTTCGGACAATCCGAATTGCAACACCATGGGCAGATATTCCGCGGAGATAACCTCTTCGGTGCCATCAAAAATACGGCACATCAACTCACGATGATGGACATGACCACTCTTCATGACCGCCGGTTTTTGATAGATGCGCGGCCCGCCCCGGCTCAGCATCTGTTCAATCAGGGTTCGCCAGCGCACGTTGCCACGCCCTTTCTCCGGCAGCGTATCATCATAGACCGCCCAGCCGTTCGCCCCCTGCAATACGGCGTTACGCGTGGCCGCTTCCGCATGTTCCATCACCTGCTCCGTTGACTGACCGCCGCGCCAGGCACAGATGCCCATATGCACCATGTCGTCTCTGTCGAGCATTTTGCTCTGGGGCAGCGCATCGACGGCTTTCAGCAGCTGGCTGGCGATACTCTCGGACTCCTTTAAGGTGCGATGCGGCAGCAAGACGGCAAAGTCGCTGCGGTGGTAGCGTGCCAGTAACGCGCCGGGGTAGCGCATAATAAAGGTGGACAGCAGGTTAATCAGCGTGAAGAGGTTCTCTTCCGCCACGCGCTGGCCCCAGGTATCACGGAGCAGATCGAAGTCGGGCAGGCGAATCATCATTACCACGCCATGCGTACCCACCTTTTCGGGGTCATCAAGAAGCGTAGCCAGCTGATTATCAAAGAAGAGACGGTTGTTCAGGCCCGTTTTGTTATCCTGCGCGGCGTAAGAGCGAATTAACGTGTCCATACGGCTACGCTGATCGCTGGCAAACTGGATTTCGGAGAGCAGCACGTCCAGGGCGCTACTGGTGCGTGATGGCCATTCATAAACCGATCCCCGCACCTGCGGACCCCTCTCGCCATTCAGTATCCGCACGGAGCGTGTTTCCAGCAGTTCCTGGCCGGAAAGTTGACGACGCTGCCAGCGAACCGCGAGGAAAATCAGCAGTACGATAAAGGCAACGGCGATGGTTAAGGGCGCGGTGGTCATGAGCGAGCGTAAATAGTTGCTCATCGGATCCTGGTACATCAGATGAATTGTCATACCCGGATGTTTAAGCGAATGAACCGTAACGTCCCGATACTGATCTACCGTGCCGGCAGGACGATAGCTGCCCTGGCGGGTATGGCTGAAAACGGTCTGCTTCCCCTGTTTAATGTCGATCTGCACTATATCCACAGGCACCATTAACTCATCCAGCTCACGCGAAAGCGCCGGGAAGGAGGTTGTAATCAGGCGAGTGTCGATAACCGATGCAACCGATTCAACCCGGTTAACCAGCTTATCCTGGATGGCATTGTAAAAGCTCAGCGAGCAGCCGATTAGCGTGACAAATATGGTCAGCCCCGTCAGCAAGGTAATAAAAGCTGAGAACTTCGTCGTTAATCGCATCCTTGAGATTACTCCGTGGGTTGAAGGGGGGTGCAAGTGAGCACTAACTTGCATTTCAAATGCGACATACTACCAAACCTGGTGTATCTGGCAATTTATTGCGTTAAATCGGCACTGCGTTTCATTGAGCGAGTATAGTCATCAGAACATATTTTCCCATCATCAAACCTAGTGAGGACCCTGTATGCAGGCTTTGATCTTAGAACAGCAGGACGGCAAAACCGTTGCCTCGGTGCAAACCATTGAGGAGAGCCGCCTGCCGGAGGGCGACGTGACCGTAGATATCGACTGGTCCAGCCTGAACTATAAGGATGCACTGGCGATTACGGGAAAAGGTAAAATCATCCGAAATTTCCCGATGGTGCCAGGAATCGACTTTGCAGGCCGCGTGCATACCAGTGAAGATCCGCGTTTTCACGCCGGACAGCAGGTGCTGCTCACCGGCTGGGGAGTAGGTGAAAACCACTGGGGCGGACTGGCAGCACAGGCGCGCGTAAAAGGTGACTGGCTGGTCCCGATGCCCAAAGGCCTGGACGGTCGTAAGGCGATGATCATCGGCACGGCAGGTTTCACCGCCATGCTGTGCGTGATGGCGCTGGAAGAGGCCGGGATCCGTCCTGAGTCGGGCGAAATTGTCGTCACCGGCGCCAGCGGCGGCGTGGGCAGCACGGCCGTCACGCTGCTGCACAAGCTGGGGTATCAGGTCGCCGCCGTCTCTGGCCGCGAAAGTACGCATGAGTACCTACGTCAGCTGGGCGCAAGCCGCATTCTGAGCCGCGACGAATTTACCGAGACCCGCCCGCTGGAAAAACAGGTCTGGGCTGGCGCAGTAGATACCGTCGGCGACAAAGTGCTGGCGAAGGTGCTGGCGCAAATGAATTACGGCGGCTGCGTGGCGGCCTGTGGACTGGCGGGTGGTTTTGCCCTGCCGACGACGGTGATGCCATTTATTCTGCGTAACGTGCGTCTTCAGGGTGTCGATTCGGTCATGGCCCCAGCCGAGCGGCGGGCTGAGGCCTGGGAACGTCTGGTGCAGGATCTGCCAGCCTCATTCTTTGACCAGAGCGCCACGGAGATTACCCTGAGCCAGGCGCCTGAGTTCGCCAGTAAAATCATGGACAACCAGTTCCACGGTCGTGCGCTGGTTAAAATCGCCTAATCTTCAAATTTTCGTGACATATTCGCGCTAACCCTCCTCCTCCGTCATGCTTAGAAAAACGCCTGACGGAGGATGCCATGAAAACCCGAAAACTGACAGAAGCCGACGTAACGTCTGAATCTGTCTTTATGCTACAGCGCCGCCAGATCCTGAAAATGCTTGGCATCAGCGCCACCGCCCTGACGCTCACCCCTGCGGCTCATGCCGATCTACTCGACTGGTTTAAGGGCAACGATCGCCCGAAAGCCCCCTCCGGCGCACCGCTTAACTTCACGAAACCGGCGCAGTGGCAGAATAAACTGACGCTAACGCCGGAAGACAAAGTCACCGGCTATAACAACTTCTATGAGTTTGGTCTTGATAAGGCCGATCCTGCCGCCAACGCCGGGAGCATGAAAACCGATCCCTGGACGCTGAAGATAGATGGCGAGGTGGCAAAACCGCTGACGCTGGATCATCATGACCTCACCACCCGCTTCCCCCTTGAAGAACGCATTTACCGTATGCGCTGTGTGGAAGCCTGGTCGATGGTGGTGCCGTGGGTAGGTTTCCCTTTGCACAAACTGCTGGCGCTGGTTGAGCCCACCAGCAACGCGAAGTATGTTTCCTTCCAGACGCGCTATGCCCCGGACGAGATGCCAGGCCAGAAGGATCGGTTTATCGGCGGCGGGCTGGAGTATCCCTACGTTGAAGGTTTACGTCTCGACGAAGCCATGCATCCGCTTACGCTGCTCACCGTCGGGGTTTATGGCAAAGCGCTGCCGCCGCAAAACGGGGCGCCCATTCGCCTGACCGTACCGTGGAAATACGGTTTCAAGGGTATCAAATCGATCGTCAGCATTACGCTCACCCGTGAACGCCCCCCCACCACCTGGAACCTGGCAGCGCCTGACGAGTATGGTTTTTTTGCCAACGTTAACCCGCACGTTGACCATCCGCGCTGGTCGCAGGCAACGGAACGTTTTATCGGTTCCGGCGGCGCGCTGGATGTTAAACGCCAGCCAACGCTGCTGTTTAACGGCTATGCGGATGAGGTGGCATCCCTCTACCGTGGTCTGAACTTACGGGAGAACTTCTAAGTGCGTTTAACGGCAAAGCAGATAACCTGGCTGAAGGTACTCCTGCATTTAGCCGGATTGCTCCCCTTTATCTGGCTCTTCTGGGCAGCCAGCCAGGGACAGTTCAGTGCCGATCCGGCGAAAGATATTCAGCATTTTACGGGTCGGATGGCTCTGAAATTTTTGCTGGCGACCTTGCTCGTCTCACCGCTGGCGCGCTACGCTAAACAGCCATTATTGATACGTACCCGTCGGCTTTTAGGGCTATGGTGTTTTGCCTGGGCGACGCTGCATCTCACCAGCTACGCCCTGCTGGAACTGGGCATTAACAACCTGGCACTCCTTGGCAGCGAACTGGTGACGCGTCCCTATCTGACGCTGGGTATCGTAAGCTGGCTGGTTTTACTGGCGCTGACGCTGACATCCACGCAGTATGCGCAGCGAAAACTGGGTCGACGCTGGCAACTGCTGCATAACTTCGTCTATCTTGTCGCGATCCTCGCCCCCATTCATTACCTGTGGTCGGTGAAGATTTTATCCCCTCAGCCGGTCATCTACGCCCTGCTGGCCCTGGCCCTTTTAGCGTGGCGTTACAAGAAGTTCCGCCAGTGGTTGCGATAGTTCACGAAACTGTGCGTTTTCCCGCAGATTATTTATCAACCGCGAATCTTTTTCGGATAGCGGTTGATAATCTTCCCTGATAAGACCAGTATTTAGCTGCCAAATGCTACGAAATCGTTATAATGTGCGACTTCGGTTTTCCGGACAGGGGTTTTAGACCTCTGAAAGGGTGACAATTGCGCTTTGAGGGTATATGTTGTTTTTTACCCGAAAATCGCAGGAGATAGCGGCACAATGGCTGATAAATTCCAAATTTTAGTTTTAAACGGACCGAACCTGAACATGCTCGGCACCCGTGAGCCAGAGAAGTACGGCACGCTGACATTGAGCGAAATTGTTAACCGTCTGAGTACGGAAGCAGCGTCGCTGGATGTGGATTTGGACCATTTTCAGTCAAACGCGGAGTACGCAATCATCGACCGTATTCATCAGGCTAAAGACACTGTGGACTATATCCTGATCAATCCGGCCGCGTTTACGCACACCAGTGTTGCTATACGCGACGCACTGCTCGCGGTGAGTATCCCGTTTATCGAGATCCACCTGAGTAACGTGCACGCCCGAGAGCCGTTCCGCCACCATTCCTACCTGTCAGATATCGCCGCTGGCGTGATTTGTGGGCTGGGTGCAGACGGCTATTCATACGCTTTACAGACAGCGGTAAAACGCTTGTCACAATCACACTAAACAAGAGTACGGAACCCACTCATGGATATTCGTAAGATTAAAAAACTGATCGAGCTGGTTGAAGAATCAGGCATCTCCGAACTGGAAATTTCTGAAGGCGAAGAGTCTGTACGCATCAGCCGTGCAGCCCCAGCCGCTAGCTTCCCGGTAATGCAGCAAGCTTACGCTGCGCCAGTGCAGCAGCCTGCGCTCTCCGCAGCCGTTGCGCCAGCGGCAGCAGAAGCGGCACCTGCGGCTGCAACAGAAATCAGTGGTCACATCGTACGTTCCCCAATGGTTGGTACTTTCTACCGCACCCCGAGCCCGGACGCGAAGGCGTTCATCGAAGTGGGTCAGAAAGTCAACGTAGGCGATACCCTGTGCATCGTTGAAGCCATGAAAATGATGAACCAGATCGAAGCAGACAAATCAGGTACTGTGAAAGCGATCCTGGTCGAAAGTGGTCAGCCGGTAGAATTTGACGAGCCGCTGGTCGTCATCGAGTAACGAGGCGAACATGCTGGATAAAATTGTTATCGCCAACCGTGGCGAGATTGCACTGCGTATTCTTCGTGCCTGTAAAGAGCTGGGCATCAAGACCGTGGCCGTGCACTCAAGCGCGGATCGCGATTTAAAACACGTATTGCTGGCGGATGAGACGGTCTGTATCGGTCCGGCTCCGTCCGTAAAAAGCTATCTGAACATCCCGGCGATCATCAGCGCCGCCGAAATCACTGGCGCGGTCGCGATTCACCCGGGTTATGGTTTCCTCTCTGAGAACGCCAACTTTGCTGAGCAGGTTGAACGCTCTGGCTTTATCTTCATTGGCCCGAAAGCCGACACCATTCGCCTGATGGGTGACAAAGTGTCTGCCATCACCGCGATGAAAAAAGCTGGAGTGCCAACCGTACCGGGCTCTGACGGCCCGCTGACCGACGATATGGATGCTAACCGCGCCCATGCTAAACGCATTGGCTACCCGGTGATCATCAAAGCGTCCGGCGGCGGCGGCGGTCGCGGTATGCGCGTTGTACGCAGCGATGCTGAACTGGCGCAGTCCATCTCCATGACCAAAGCGGAAGCGAAAGCGGCCTTCAGCAATGACATGGTGTACATGGAAAAATACCTGGAAAACCCACGCCACATCGAAATTCAGGTGCTGGCTGACGGTCAGGGTAACGCGATCTATCTGGCAGAACGTGACTGCTCCATGCAGCGTCGTCACCAGAAAGTGGTCGAAGAAGCGCCAGCGCCGGGCATTACGCCGGAACTGCGTCGCTACATCGGCGAGCGTTGCGCCAAAGCGTGTGTCGATATCGGCTATCGCGGTGCAGGTACCTTTGAGTTCCTGTTCGAAAACGGCGAGTTCTACTTCATTGAGATGAACACCCGTATTCAGGTTGAACACCCGGTTACTGAAATGATCACCGGCGTTGACCTGATCAAAGAACAGCTGCGTATCGCTGCCGGTCAGCCGCTGTCCATCAAACAGGAAGAAGTTGTGGTTAAAGGCCATGCGGTAGAGTGCCGTATCAACGCCGAAGACCCGAATACCTTCCTGCCAAGCCCGGGTAAAATCACGCGTTTCCACGCGCCGGGTGGCTTTGGTGTGCGCTGGGAGTCCCATATCTACGCCGGTTACACCGTACCGCCGTATTATGACTCAATGATTGGTAAGCTGATCTGCTACGGCGAAAACCGTGACGTGGCCATTGCCCGCATGAAGAACGCCCTTCAGGAGCTGATCATCGACGGGATCAAAACCAACGTTGATCTCCAGATGCGCATTATGAGCGACGAGCACTTCCAGAATGGTGGGACTAACATCCACTACCTGGAGAAAAAACTCGGTCTGAACGAGAAGTAAGAGACCAGTGTTGCTAAAAGGCCGGATTATCCGGCCTTTTTTATTTCTGGGGATCGCTAAGCCCCATCATGTACAATCCCCGCTTTCTTCATCCACAAGGGACAAAAAATGGACAAACGTTTTGTTCAGGCCCATAAAGAAGCGCGCTGGGCGCTGTGGCTGACCCTTCTCTATCTCGCCGCGTGGTTAGTAACTGCTTACTTACCTGATTCGGCGATTGGCATTACCGGCCTCCCGCACTGGTTTGAAATGGCCTGCCTGCTGCTGCCGCTGGTGTTTATCCTGCTGTGCTGGGCGATGGTGAAATTCATCTATCGCGATATTTCACTGGAGGACGATGATGCAGCTTGAAGTCATTCTGCCCCTTATCGCTTACCTGTTCCTGGTGTTTGGCCTGTCGGTTTATGCGATGCGTAAACGTTCGACCGGCACCTTTCTGAACGAGTATTTCCTCGGGAGCCGCTCTATGGGTGGCGTCGTGCTGGCCATGACGCTGACCGCCACGTACATCAGCGCCAGCTCGTTTATCGGTGGCCCCGGCGCCGCTTATAAGTACGGGCTGGGCTGGGTACTGCTGGCCATGATCCAGCTGCCTGCCATCTGGCTCTCTCTGGGCATACTGGGTAAAAAGTTTGCCATTCTGGCCCGTCGCTACAATGCCGTAACGCTGAACGATATGCTGTTTGCCCGCTATCAGAGTCGCTTGCTGGTATGGCTGGCAAGCCTGAGTCTGCTGGTGGCGTTTATTGCCGCAATGACGGTGCAGTTTATCGGCGGGGCGCGACTGCTGGAGACGGCAGCCGGTATCCCCTATGAGACAGGTCTGGTCATTTTCGGTGTGAGTATCGCGCTGTATACCGCGTTTGGCGGGTTCCGCGCCAGCGTACTCAACGACACGATGCAGGGGATGGTGATGCTCATTGGCACCCTCGTTCTTCTGGTAGGTATCGTGCATGCCGCAGGAGGCCTGAGCCATGCGGTTGAAACCCTAGAAGCGATCGATCCGAAACTGGTCTCGCCGCAGGGGGCGGATGACATCCTCTCGCCAACCTTTATGACCTCGTTCTGGGTGCTGGTGTGCTTTGGCGTGATTGGCCTGCCGCATACCGCCGTGCGCTGCATCTCATATAAAGACAGCAAAGCGGTGCACCGCGGGATCATTATCGGGACAATTGTGGTGGCGATCCTGATGTTCGGTATGCACCTGGCGGGCGCGCTGGGACGCGCAGTGATCCCTGACCTTACCGTACCGGATCTGGTCATTCCGACCCTGATGGTGAAAGTGCTTCCGCCGTTTGCCGCCGGGATTTTCCTCGCCGCACCCATGGCGGCCATTATGTCGACCATCAACGCTCAGTTGCTGCAAAGTTCCGCTACGATCATTAAAGATCTCTATCTGAATTTACGCCCTGAACAGGTCGAAAATGAGCGACGCCTCAAGCGTATGTCGGCGGTGATTACCCTGGTGCTGGGGGCGTTGCTGCTGCTGGCCGCATGGCGTCCACCGGAGATGATCATCTGGCTGAACCTGCTCGCCTTTGGCGGGCTTGAGGCCGTTTTCCTGTGGCCGCTGGTGCTGGGGCTGTATTGGGAACGCGCGAATGCCGCGGGTGCATTAAGCGGTATGATTGTCGGGGGCGTCCTGTATGCCGTTCTCGCCACGTTTAAAATACAGTATCTGGGCTTCCATCCGATCGTGCCTTCGTTACTGTTAAGTTTACTGGCGTTTGTGGTGGGAAACCGTTTTGGTCGACCGGTGCCACAAACTGCCCTGATTTCTACTGATAAATAAAGAGTTTTGCCATGCCGTGGATCCAATTAAAACTGAACACAACCGGCGCGAACGCCGAAGAACTGAGTGATGCGCTGATGGAGGCCGGTTCGGTCTCTATCACCTTCCAGGACACGCATGACACGCCTGTCTTTGAGCCGCTGCCAGGCGAAACGCGCCTGTGGGGTGATACGGACGTTATCGGCCTGTTCGATGCAGAAACCGACATGAAAGAGGTCGTGGCGATTCTGGAAAACCATCCGCTGCTGGGCGCGGGTTTCGCGCATAAAATTGAACAGCTGGAAGACAAAGACTGGGAACGCGAGTGGATGGACAACTTCCATCCGATGCAGTTTGGTCAGCGTCTGTGGATCTGCCCAAGCTGGCGTGAAGTGCCCGATGAAAACGCCGTCAACGTGATGCTGGATCCGGGTCTGGCGTTCGGCACCGGTACTCACCCGACAACCTCCCTGTGCCTGCAATGGCTGGATGGCCTGGATCTGGAAGGCAAAACCGTGATCGACTTCGGTTGCGGTTCCGGGATCCTTGCTATCGCAGCACTGAAACTGGGCGCGGCAAAAGCCATCGGGATCGATATCGATCCGCAGGCGATTCAGGCCAGCCGTGATAACGCCGAGCGTAATGGCGTTTCCGATCGCCTTGAACTGTATCTGCCGGACGCCCAGCCAGAGGCGATGAAAGCCGATGTGGTGGTCGCGAATATCCTGGCTGGCCCGTTACGCGAGCTGGCGCCGTTAATCAGCGTCCTGCCGGTTGAAGGCGGTCTGCTGGGCCTGTCCGGTATCCTTGCCAGCCAGGCAGACAGCGTCTGTGAAGCCTACGCCGATCTCTTTGCGCTCGACCCGGTGGTCGAGAAAGAAGAGTGGTGTCGCATCACCGGCCGTAAAAAATAAGCGTTTGGCGTGGTCGTCTGACCACGCCTTTTCCCTTCGGTTTTTTCTCCCGCCTTCTTCCTTTCTTCGATAAAATAACCACACAAATAATAATGTTAATTATTGATTTGGATAATAAAATTCACAGGAAGAATATGATGAAACACATTTCAGGCAAGGCAGCGCTGCTGGCGCTGAGCATGATTTCGGCTACGGCTTACGCATCACACTGGAGCTATCAGGGTGAAGGCGCACCGGAACACTGGGGCGAACTGGACGAGGCGTACAAGACGTGTAAAAGCGGAATGTATCAGTCGCCGGTCAACATAGACAACACGGTCAAAGCCCACATCTCTCCGCTGGAAACGCACTATATCGACGGCCCGGTCATTCTGACAAACAACGGCCATACTATCCAGGCGAGTGAAAATGCCGATACACGCGACAGCATCACGCTTGATAAACAGCGCTGGACGTTACAGCAGTTCCATTTCCATGCACCATCCGAAAACACGGTGCACGGTAAAAAATACGCAATGGAAATGCATCTGGTCCATAAAAACGCTGACGGCGAACTGACGGTCGTTGCCGTTATGTTCGATCAGGGCGCGGCAAACACTGAGCTGGATAAACTCTGGGGCGTGATGCCAGGACAGGTTGACCAGAACGTCACGATTAAGCCAACCCTCGATGTGAATAAATTACTGCCCGCGGATAAAACCTACTGGCGTTTTAGCGGCTCTCTGACCACGCCACCGTGTTCAGAAGGGGTAACGTGGCTGGTGCTCAAGCATCCGCTGACCGTCTCTGCTGAACAGCTGCAAAAATTCACTCACACCATGCACCACGAAAACAGCCGCCCGGTTCAGCCGCTTCATGGCCGTCTGGTTGTTGAATAAGTCGATTTTGTACGTTGATATCCTGTGCTGAAATGCGACGCAGATCGCAAAGAAGCGCCATAATCTGCTGCTTATAGCAGCAGATTATCCCGGACAATTGATCCATTTATTCAGAAATGATGAGAAGTTACGGGAAATTGTAAGCGCCCACAAAATGTTCATTTATTCATAACACAATGATTTAAATAGCGAATAATCTTATCCGAAAAGAATGACTGGCGATTCCTTGATCTACAACAGAGGATTGTTCAAAGTTTGGCCTTTCATCTCGTGCAAAAAATGCGTAATATACGCCGCCTTGCAGTCACAGTATGGTCATTTCTTAACTCATGCGCATCGGACACCACCAGCTCAGAAATCGCCTGATCGCAGCCCCAATGGCAGGTATTACCGACCGGCCGTTCAGGACGCTGTGCTACGAGATGGGAGCAGGATTAACCGTTTCCGAGATGATGTCGTCTAACCCGCAGGTTTGGGAAAGCGACAAATCCCGCCTTCGGATGGTGCACGTGGATGAACCAGGTATCCGCACCGTGCAAATTGCCGGAAGCGTGCCTGAAGAGATGGCAGATGCCGCGCGTATTAACGTGGAAAGTGGCGCCCAGATTATTGATATCAATATGGGTTGCCCGGCCAAAAAGGTGAATCGCAAGCTTGCAGGTTCAGCCCTTCTGCAATACCCCGACCAGGTGAAGTCAATCCTGACGGCGGTTGTCAGCGCAGTGGACGTTCCTGTTACGTTGAAGATTCGCACGGGTTGGTCGCCGGAACACCGTAACTGCGTAGAGATTGCCCAACTGGCCGAAGACTGTGGCATTCAGGCCCTGACCATTCATGGACGCACTCGCGCCTGTTTGTTCAACGGTGAAGCTGAATACGACAGCATTCGGGCAGTTAAGCAGAAAGTTTCCATTCCGATTATCGCGAATGGCGACATTACTGACCCGCTTAAAGCCAGAGCTGTGCTCGACTATACGGGAGCTGATGCTCTGATGATAGGACGTGCCGCTCAGGGAAGACCCTGGATCTTTCGGGAAATCCAGCATTATCTGGACACTGGGGAGCTGCTTGCCCCACTGCCTCTGGCAGAGGTCAAGCGCTTGCTTTGTTCGCATGTTCGGGAATTGCATGACCACTACGGCCAGGCAAAAGGGTACCGAATTGCGCGTAAACACGTCTCCTGGTATCTCCAGGAGCACGCTCCAAATGACCAGTTTCGGCGCACATTCAACGCCATTGAGGATGCCAGCGAACAGCTGGAGGCGTTGGAGGCATACTTCGAAAATCTTGCGTAATGAAATAAAGAGCTGACAGAACTATGTTCGAACAACGCGTAAATTCTGACGTACTGACCGTTTCTACCGTTAACTCTCAGGATCAGGTGACTCAAAAGCCCCTGCGTGACTCGGTTAAACAGGCACTGAAGAACTATTTTGCTCAACTGAACGGTCAGGATGTTAATGACCTGTATGAGCTGGTACTGGCTGAAGTTGAACAGCCACTGTTGGACATGGTGATGCAATACACCCGTGGTAATCAAACCCGCGCTGCCCTGATGATGGGCATCAACCGTGGTACCCTGCGTAAGAAACTGAAAAAATACGGCATGAACTAATTTCGATTAGCTAACTGCTTGTTTAAAAAGGCGCTCTTCGGCATGGGGAAGCGCCTTTTTTATCGTCCGGGCGGGCAACCGTCAACGCTTTGTAAACCTTCCCTTTCCCCACTTTTCAACGCCCGCTTTTCGTGTATATTTCCACCGACTTACAGGCTCTCTTTTCGCGGAATGACACATGATTCGTAAATACTGGTGGCTGGTCGTTTTTGCTGTCTCTGTTTTCATTTTCGATGCGCTGCTGATGCAGTGGATTGAACTGATGAGCACCGAAACCGATAAATGTCGCAATATGAATTCCGTGAACCCGCTTAAACTGGTCAACTGCTCAGAGCTGGACTAACCGCTTCCATCCTGTAAAACCCCTGTTAACACCTAATAAAAACAGGGATTTAAATCACTTTTCGTCATTTCCTGACGATGATAATGTCTGTGCCCTTTCCAACCGCTCTTGCTTAACGTCTCACAACGAGTGAACAGACCATGCTGGTTAGCCAATACAACCAAATCCTCGTAGTCATCTCCTTTATTGTTGCCATTCTTGCCGCCTATACCGCACTGAATATGGCTGCGCGCGTTGCCGGAAGCCAGGGCGTCGCTGCACGCGTCTGGCTGACAGGTGGCGGTGTTTCGATGGGGATTGGCGTGTGGGCGATGCATTTCATCGGTATGCTGGCGATGGATCTTTCCATGAGCATGAGTTACAACGCGGCCCTGACCGTGCTTTCGATGGTCATCGCCATCAGCTCGTCAATGTTCGCCCTGTGGCTCGTTAGCGGCGAGCAGCTACGTTTGCGTCGGTTACTGCCTGGCGCCGTCGTGATGGGAACGGGCATTGTTGCCATGCACTACACCGGTATGGCTGCCCTGGAGGTCACACCGGGTATTGTCTGGGATAAAACGTGGGTGGCTATCTCTGTGGTCATAGCCCTTGCCGCTTCACTGGCCGCTCTTTGGCTGACGTTCCGTTTACGTCAGGAAGCTGCACGAATGGCGTTGATGCGGCTGGGGGCGGCGATCACCATGGGCATCGCTATCGCTGGCATGCATTACGCTGGCATGGAAGCAGCACAATTTCCGATGTCGACGATGGTCCACCATCATGGCATTAACGGGAGCTGGCTGGCGATACTGGTTAGCGTGGTCGCGCTCGCTATTCTGGGGATTACGCTGCTGGTGTCGATGTTCGATGCCCGCCTTCAGGCTCGTACCTCGCTGCTGGCCTCATCACTGGCAGAAGCGAACCGTGAACTCGCACAGCTGGCGTTGCATGATACGCTGACGCGATTACCCAATCGTATTCTGCTTGAGGATCGCCTCGATCAGGCCATCAGCAAGGCCGATCGCGAAGGAAGCCCTTTCGCGCTGATGTTTATGGATCTCGACGGCTTTAAAACCGTCAACGATGCCTATGGTCATGATGTCGGTGACAAGCTTCTGGTAGCGGTGACTCAGCGTTTGCTGTTGCAGTTGAAAGGTCAGTACACGCTGGCGCGTATCGGTGGGGATGAATTCGTCCTGCTGGCCGAAACCGCCACTCCGGATGATGCTGCCTCACTGGCAAATTCACTGGTGCGCGTCATTGATAGCCCGTTCCATCTCGATCCTTACGAACTGATGGTCACCCTGAGCATTGGCATTGCGCTCTATCCACACGATGGCAAAACCGATCGTGAACTGATGTTTAACGCTGATGCTGCGATGTACCACACAAAACATATGGGTCGTAACGGCTATCACTTCTTCCAGCCGTCAATGAATACGCTGGCGCAGACGCATCTACAGCTGATGAATGATCTGTGGCAGGCCATCGACCGTAATGAGTTACGCCTGCTTTATCAACCTAAATTCCACGCCCCTGCCGGGCCGGTTCTCGGGTTCGAAGCGCTGTTACGCTGGCAGCATCCCAAACAGGGGTTACTCCCCCCCGACCTGTTTCTACCGCTGGCAGAAAAAACGGGGCTGATTATTCCCATTGGAAACTGGGTAATCGACGAGGCCTGCCGCCAGCTGCGTGAATGGCACCTTCAGGGCCACACGGACTGGTCAATGGCGGTGAATCTTTCTACGTTGCAGTTCGAACAGCCGTCGCTGGTTAAAACGGTTCTCGATTGTCTGACGCGCCATAGCGTGCCGCCCGGCATGTTGATCCTTGAGGTGACTGAAACCACGGCAATGAACAATCCGGACGAAAGCGTACGCGTCCTGACCGCGCTGACGGATGCGGGAGTAAAAGCCTCAATAGACGATTTTGGTACAGGTTACTCAAGCCTTCTCTATCTTAAGCGGCTTCCCGCCTGCGAGTTGAAAATCGATCGTGCTTTTGTGAAAGAGTTAAGTGGAGAGAGCGAAGATGCGACAATTGTCTCGGCGATTGTCGCCCTGGCAAAAACGCTGAATCTGAAGGTCGTGGCGGAAGGGGTCGAAACCGCAGCGCAGCAGACCTTCCTGACAGAACTGGGATGCAATACGCTACAGGGTTATCTGCTGGGCAAACCAATTACCGCGCAAGCTATTATGGAACAGTGCCAGCACGGGGAGATGTCGCCACCCCGGGCGCAGTCATAAGGCTGTATCGTAAACCACTGGCGCCACTCGGGTGATATTTAGTGTCGCCAGAATATTATCCACCAGCGCCGGTGCTTGTTTGTACAGATTAAAACGGGTGTTATCCATTAACCAGTTTTTAATGATTCCGCTAAAAAAGGCATGGAAAACAATCAGCGCCAGTTCAATATTAGTTTGTGAAGAGATAATGTTATGAGCAATGCATCGTTTTAGCGTCTTGCGAAGATAATCATCGTTTAAACCGATCCGCTTGCGTATTTCACATTCTGAAATCACATCGTCATGAAATTCACACTTATGATACAAAATTTGTAAAAGCGCATACTGTCGGGGTTCGCTCGCAATATATTGCAACGCGACAATAAATTGTTCACGAAGCATTAACAAAGGGTCGTCATTTTCGGAAAGCATTAGCCTGCCACGAATGATTTCACGCAGCGGCAATTGCTGTTCCCATATTGCGTTAAATATTTCCGCTTTACTCGAGAAATGCCAGTAAACCGCCCCGCGAGTGAGTTGAGCAGCATCGGCAATGTCGGTAAGCGTGGTGCTGGCCACGCCACGCGTCGCGAATAGCCTGATAGCGGCTTCAATCAGCTGCTGGCGGGTCTTTTGAGCCTCTTCTTTCTTTTTGCGCGCCATAACCTGCTACTCGTTACTTACAAGATTGATACGTTATCAAAGGATATTGCCGTGGTCGTGTCAGACAAAGTATTAACCAAAATCCGTATTAGTTTTGCACAAAAAAAGTCAATTCATTTAATTTATAAATCCTGTGAATAAATCGAATGCATTAAATACATAAAAGATATGAATGGCATTCACCCAAAAGCATTTCGTTGATTATCCTGACAGAAATAGCGTGTCGAATGCACTGGGTCAGATTCCGATTTTTACTTTTTAAAAGCTCCATCAGCACGTATAAATTAAAAAACATTAAATACCCTCATTATTATACGCAGCTACATTTCTTTTTTTGCCTCACACCCTTTCACCGATTCATGACAAATATCGGTTCAGGGGTAGTTTAAGGAACAGTAATGACGAATCACTTCAGATGCTTACCCTTATACGGTTTCATTGTCTGTGCCGCTCTGCTCACCGGGTGCGATGGGCAAGAAAACCCACAGCAGCATGCGCAAGCTCCTCAGGTCAGTGTTCATATTGTTAAAAGCGCGCCACTGGCCGTAACGACAGAATTGCCTGGCAGAACTGACGCGTATCGTGTTGCGGAGGTTCGTCCCCAGGTAAGTGGTATCATTCTGCACCGTAATTTTACCGAAGGCAGCGACGTCAAAGCGGGTGACTCCCTTTATCAGATCGATCCGGCCACCTATCAGGCAGCCTACGACAATGCGAAAGGTGAACTGGTAAAAGCACAGGCGGCGGCCAATATCGCTCATCTGACGGTGAAACGTTACGTTCCGCTGGTCGGTACGCAATATGTGAGCAAGCAGGAGTACGATCAGGCGGTGGCAACCGCCCAGCAGGCGGATGCGAGCGTCGTTGCCGCGAAGGCTGGCGTTGAAAGCGCGCGGATCAACCTGGCTTATACGAAAGTTACATCCCCAATCAACGGGCGTATTGGTAAATCCAGCGTCACCGAAGGGGCGTTAGTCACTAATGGTCAGTCAACTGCACTGGCGACGGTTCAGCAACTCGATCCCATTTATGTCGATGTGACGCAATCCAGCAGCGATTTTATGCGCCTGAAGCAGCAGACGAGCCTGCAAAAAGGAGACACCAGCAGCGTCGAGTTGCTGATGGAAAATGGTCAGCCTTATCCGCTGAAAGGAACGCTCCAGTTCTCTGATGTCACGGTAGATGAAAGTACCGGCTCAATCACCCTTCGCGCCCTCTTCCCTAATCCACAGCATATGCTGTTACCAGGTATGTTTGTCCGTGCGCGCATTGATGAAGGCACGCAACCTGACGCCATTCTTGTTCCCCAGCAGGGGGTAACCCGCACACCACGCGGGGATGCCACCGTGCTTGTGGTAAACGATAAAAACCAGGTGGAATCACGCACTGTCGTTGCACCGCAGGCGATTGGCGATCGCTGGCTGATCACGGAAGGCCTGAAAAACGGCGACCGCGTCATTATCAGCGGCCTGCAAAAAGTTCGCCCTGGCGTTACCGTCGTGGCTATTCCTGATACCGCCGCGACTCCAGCCAGTTAAGGAATAACGACATGGCTAATTTCTTTATTCAACGGCCTGTTTTCGCCTGGGTACTCGCCATCATTCTGATGATTGCGGGCGGGCTGGCCATTTTAAAACTGCCGGTCGCACAATATCCGACCATTGCGCCGCCGGCGGTGGCAGTGACAGCAACCTACCCTGGCGCTGATGCCCAGACGGTACAGGACACCGTAACTCAGGTTATCGAACAGAACATGAACGGTATTGATAATCTGATGTACATGTCGTCCACCAGTGATTCCGCCGGTAACGTCACCATTACGCTGACATTCCAGTCTGGCACGGATCCTGATATCGCGCAGGTGCAGGTTCAGAACAAACTCCAGCTCGCCATGCCGCTGCTGCCGCAAGAAGTGCAGCAGCAGGGTATCGGCGTGGAGAAATCCAGCAGCAGCTTCCTGCTGGTTGCTGGCTTTGTGTCGGACAATAAAAACCTCACGCAGGATGATATCTCCGACTATGTTGCTTCTAACGTAAAAGATGCGATCAGCCGTACTTCCGGCGTCGGTGACGTGCAGCTGTTCGGTGCCCAGTATGCAATGCGCATCTGGCTGGACAGCAACGCGATGAACAAATATCAGCTCACGCCGCTGGATGTTATTAACCAGCTGAAAACGCAAAACGACCAGATTGCTGCGGGCCAGTTGGGAGGAACGCCGTCCGTACCTGGGCAGCAACTGAACGCCTCAATTATTGCTCAAACGCGCCTGAAATCGCCGGAGGAGTTTGGTCGTGTGACGCTGAAGGTGAACCAGGACGGCTCAATGGTCCACCTGAAAGATGTGGCCCGCATTGAGCTGGGTGGCGAAAACTACAACATGGTCACCAAAATCAATGGCCAGGCAGCAACGGGGCTGGGGATCAAGCTGGCGACTGGCGCAAACGCGCTGGATACCGCTGCCGCCATCAAGAGTAAACTGGCGCAGTTGCAGCCCTTCTTCCCTCAGGGTCTGAAAGTCGTATATCCGTACGACACCACACCATTCGTGAAGATCTCCATCCATGAAGTGGTGAAGACGCTGTTTGAAGCGATTGTTCTCGTGTTTCTGGTGATGTACCTGTTCCTGCAAAACCTG
The DNA here is from genome assembly GCF_048283985.1 of Enterobacter cloacae complex sp. 6730903. NCBI lineage: Bacteria > Pseudomonadati > Pseudomonadota > Gammaproteobacteria > Enterobacterales > Enterobacteriaceae > Enterobacter > Enterobacter cloacae complex sp. 6730903. Next base: position 41,818 of record NZ_JBLVXX010000045.1, read on the forward strand.
CGGGCAACGCTTATTCCCACTATCGCCGTGCCCGTGGTGTTACTGGGCACCTTTGCGGTACTGGCTGCGTTCGGGTTCTCCATTAACACCCTGACGATGTTCGGGATGGTATTGGCGATAGGTCTTCTCGTCGATGACGCCATCGTGGTGGTCGAGAACGTAGAACGCGTCATGGTTGAGGACAAGCTGCCGCCAAAAGAGGCGACGCAGAAGTCGATGGAGCAAATCCAGGGCGCTCTGGTGGGCATTGCCATGGTGCTTTCGGCGGTATTTATTCCGATGGCATTCTTTGGTGGTTCAACCGGGGCTATCTATCGCCAGTTCTCGCTGACCATTGTCTCCGCGATGGCCTTGTCGGTACTGGTGGCGTTGATATTAACGCCTGCTCTTTGTGCCACGCTGCTCAAACCGGTTTCCAGCGAACATCATGAAAAGAAAGGTGGTTTCTTCGGCTGGTTTAACGCGCTCTTTGATAAGAGTGTGGAGCACTACAGCAACAGCGTAAGCGGCATTTTACGTAAGACCGGCCGCTATCTGCTGGTTTACGTCATCATCGTCGGCGGCATGGCAGTACTGTTCCTGCGCCTGCCTTCCTCCTTCCTGCCGGAAGAGGATCAGGGGGTGTTTATGACGATGGTTCAGTTGCCGGCAGGGGCGACGCAGATGCGTACCCAGCAGGTACTCGATCAGGTTCAGGATTATTACCTGTCGAAAGAGAAAGCGAACGTTGAATCGGTCTTTACCGTAAACGGGTTTAGCTTTAGCGGACAGGGGCAGAACTCCGGTATCGCTTTCGTCAGCCTGAAGCCATGGGAAGAGCGTCCGGGCAAGGAAAACGGCGTTGAGGCGATTGTCAGCCGCGCGACGAAAGCGTTCAGCCAGATCAAAGATGGTCTTGTATTTCCGTTTAACCTGCCTGCCATTATTGAACTGGGTACCGCAACAGGCTTTGACTTTGAATTGATTGACCAGGCAAACCTGGGACATACGCAGTTAACGCAGGCGCGTAACCAGCTGCTGGGCATGGTGAGAGAACATCCTGACTTACTGGTCCGCGTGCGTCCTAACGGACTGGAAGACACGCCACAGTTCAAGCTGGATGTCGATCAGGAGAAGGCACAGGCGCTGGGTGTGAGCGTGTCTGACGTCAATCAGACGATTTCAACAGCGCTGGGTGGCACCTACGTGAACGACTTTATCGATCACGGACGGGTGAAAAAAGTTTATGTCCAGGCTGATGCTCGCTTCCGTATGCTACCCGGAGACATTAACGGCCTGTATGTGCGTAGCGCTAACGGCGAAATGGTGCCTTTCTCTGCCTTTAGCAGCTCTCACTGGGTGTACGGTTCACCGCGTCTGGAACGTTACAATGGGATGCCATCAATGGAGATCCTCGGTGAGTCTGCACCAGGCAAAAGTACCGGTGAGGCAATGGCGCTGATGGAAAGCCTTGCGTCAAAACTGCCTTCCGGCATCGGCTACGACTGGACGGGGATGTCTTACCAGGAACGACTTTCCGGGAATCAGGCTCCGGCGCTGTACGCCATTTCACTGATTGTGGTGTTCCTGTGTCTGGCGGCTCTCTATGAAAGCTGGTCTATTCCCTTCTCGGTCATGCTGGTTGTGCCTCTGGGTGTGATCGGCGCGCTTCTGGCTGCATCAATGCGAGGGCTAAACAATGACGTTTACTTCCAGGTTGGTCTGCTTACGACAATTGGTTTATCAGCCAAGAACGCCATACTGATCGTTGAGTTCGCCAAAGATCTCATGGATAAAGAAGGCAAAGGGATTATCGAAGCCACGCTTGAAGCCTCGCGTATGCGTCTGCGTCCTATCCTGATGACTTCCCTGGCATTCATCCTTGGTGTTATGCCTCTGGTCATCAGCAGCGGTGCAGGTAGTGGGGCACAAAATGCGGTCGGGACGGGCGTGATGGGCGGGATGCTGTCAGCCACCCTCTTGGCCATTTTCTTTGTTCCTGTTTTCTTTGTGGTTGTCCGGAGACGATTTACAAAGCACAAGGATTAATGAAAATCATAAAGGCACCTCTGGTGCCTTTTTTATTTCCTGAAAACAAGGTAATAAAACGCCGCCTCTTCACATTTCCTCCATTAATAATCAGTGCCCGCGCTTTTTTCTTCATAATTTTTACAATCCACACAAATTGAGATTATTCCCCGTGCTGCATGGTATTAGTGCGGTGGTAAAATAATCATCGATTCGTTAATTGCCGCATCGGCTCTTTAGCGAATAGGTGATCATATTGAGGTAACATCATGAAAAGATTCCTTTCCGTTGCACTTCTCGCTGCGCTGCTTGCTGGTTGCGCGCACGACTCTCCATGTGTACCGGTATACGACGATCAGGGGCGACTGGTTCACACCAATACCTGTATGAAGGGCACTACCCAGGATAACTGGGAAACAGCAGGTGCGATTGCTGGTGGCGCCGCGGCAATCGCTGGCCTGACACTCGGTATTGTCGCCCTGACTAAATAAGGCTTCTAAAAGCGCGGTGATGGCCGCGCTTTTATTTTTACCTGATATAAGAAACGTATATTCCCCATCACGAATAGCATCAGATATTAATTAAATTCAATACGCTACCTTACTCCTCGCTATATCCCTTACCTGTACAGTATTTGGCATAACATTTAATTCATTTAACGCTACTGCGAGCCAGCAGGATGCATTTCACCACTTCAGTTTCAGTAGGGTAAAGCGCTACGTCCGTAAGGTATTAACGGCACCAGTGAAAACATCGAATGAGGGAATTGGTTTAGCTGGAGAGATAACGCAAAAAGGCCATCCTTTCGGATGGCCTTTCTACTTGTTTGATGTCTGGCAGTTCCCTACTCTCACATGGGGAGACCCCACACTACCATCGGCGCTACGGCGTTTCACTTCTGAGTTCGGCATGGGGTCAG